>JAFQKG010000131.1 GCA_017397025.1 Erysipelotrichaceae bacterium
AAATTGACTTTTGGTTCAAAAGTTCTTTTTGTCGTGAAGATCTCGTTGTATTCTAACAAAAAAAGAAGCAGTCTACGATGATAAGTGATTCTTACTCGTATTACTGCTTCTCTATTTCCACCTTTAACTTAATGACATTGCATTTTAAAGCGTTTTCATTTATTTCGCACATAAAAATAAAGTTTGCAGGACCAGTCATTGTTTTTGATTTTACATCCACAATGACATCTCCTCCTAGATTATGAACTACTATTTTTCCTTTTGTTTTTTTCTCGCTATTCATTTTCCATGCTGATGCTACACTTCCAGATCCACACGCCAGAGTTAATCCTGCTCCTCTTTCAATTGTTTTTATACTGATTTCATGTTCATTAATCCACTTGACAAAATTTAGATTGTAGTCATTGTTTTGTGTATTTTCAAATTCATGAAAATTATTAACTTCAATCACTTTGTGTTTGCTTCCACACACATAAATCATTTCTGATTCACAGCCACTGCCTTTCATACTTATTTCAGGTATGGTCACTGTAACTTCATTGTTCTTGATTTCACAGTGCACTTTCCACTTGCTGCAGATAACGGCAAATTCATCTGTCTCAACTATTTGATTCATTCTGCAGTATTTCGCAAAGCATCTCATACCATTGCCGCAAAATGGACTTCTTGATCCATCAGAATTATAGTAAATAAATTCTAAAGGATTCTGTTTCACTACAATCAAACCATCTGCTCCAATTCCATAGTGACGATTGCATAACTTTTTTGCCAATTCAGCAATTTCTCTATTGTTGATTTCTTTTTCATCAATAAGAATAAAGTCATTTCCACAACCTTCCATCTTTGTACACTTCATATCTATTTCACTCCACTTTTTACCACTTAACTGTATTCTATTCTTTTTTTCACAATTCTGTTACACAAATCCTCTTTTTTAGTTTAGAAAAGGTCCAGATTGCTTCCAGACCTTTTGTTTGTTGTTTACAATGTAAATTCGTAATTGCCTTTTGATACTTTGAACAGAATTCCAAGCACAACCACCGCAGAAAGCAGCAGGATGGTCGACATTGCTGATGCAACCCCGAAGTTTCCTTTACAGATTTCGGTATAAATTTTAATTGACATTGTCACCGTCTTGAAATTATAGACCATCAATGAGGATGAAAGTTCTGTAATGCTTGCGATAAAGCTCAAAAGTGCACCTGGGAGTACCCCAGAGAACAGCATTGGGAATGTGACCCTAATAAATGTTCTAAATGGATTTGCACCAAGTGATTGTGCTGCTTCTTCGACAGAAATAGATATGTTATGCAATACCCCAGTCGTCGATCGAATTGTATATGGTAATCTTCGGATAACCCAAACAGAAATAACAAGTGCAGCTGTTCCATTCAGATAGAAAGGAGCACCATTAAATGCCAGTACCATTGCAATACCTAATACAGTACCAGGCACAACCAATGGGAACATTGTTAATGTATCAGCGGTTTTTGTCAACGCAGAGCGATGACGAACATTTGCATAAGAAATGATAACCGCAATGACAACAATCAGTACAATCGCTACTAAACCATAAGCATAGGTTCTCTGAATTGAATCCCCTAGTCGCGTAATCGCTGTTCTGTAAGAATCCAGTGAATACCCTGGCAAGAAGAGGAATCCAGATGCTTTCTGGAATGAATTGTATGCAACCACAAAGATTGGGCAAACTGCCAATGTTGTCATCAAATAGATATACGCATGTGTCACAACCGCAATAATTCCCTTTGGCTTTTTCTGTTCAATTGGGTGCAGTGCATTCATTTCGACAATTCTTCTTGAAGCAAGCCATCTTTGAACCATGAACAGACATGATGTGAAAATCAGTGTAATAGAAGCCATTGCTGAAGCAAGCGTAGCATCTCGTGATACTTCACCTAAAAATGCAGTATAAATCAATGTCCCCATCACGTTGTATCCTTCCCCAATCAAAGAAGAAGTACCATAGTCTGCAAAGCAATGCATAAATGTTAAAAGTGCAGTTGATAAAACAGTTGGGAGAATCAGCGGAATAATAATCTTAACAATTCTTCGAATACCATAGCAGCCTAGATTTGCAGCCGCTTCATTCAAAGTTGCATCAACATTCTTCAAAGCTCCAGAAATGTACATGTACATCGTCATTGTGGAATGACAAACAAAAGTAAAGACAATGCCCCAGAAACCATAAATCCCTGGAAATATAAATCCAAATGTATTTTTCAGCCATGTTGTTACCCATCCAACACGCCCAAACAACAAAATCCAGCTATATCCACCTAAAAATGGAGGGGTAATTGTAGAAACAAGAAGCAGAATATCAACAATCTTTTTCCCTTTGATTTTGAAGTAGCGCATAATCATCGCAAAGGTTGTTCCTGTGCAGATAGCAATCAAAGTTGTTACCGTCGATACTTTAAAGCTGTTAATTACAGCCTGCATATAATATTTAGTCGCAAAGAATCTTTTGAATGGTTCAAGATTAAATCCACTTCCTGTCCAGATTGCTCCAACAATCAAACGGAATAATGGAAAAAGAAAAAAGAACGCAAATGAAGAAAATGAAACAAGAGCCAATAAGTTCCATGCAGTAAAATCACGAGTATGCTTTCTTCTCATCAGCCAGCATCCTCCATGATTGACATGTTCTTGCCTTCTGCTTCAAATACATTGACTACTTCTACAGGGAATGACAAATGAACCTGTTCACCGATTTCTTTCATGTGTTCATTGACATCTCTTGTTACCACTAAATCTCCAATGTTTGTTTTTACTGTGTATGTTGTGATTGTTCCAAAGAAAATACGTTCTATTACAACGCCTTCAATCCCCTGATTTTCAAAAGTGAAATCATTTGGACGTACAACCAGTTTTCCTTTTGTTACATGGTTCACATTGTTGATTCGATCAAAATGGCGAGTCACCTTTGTTCCAGTCACTGTAACATCCTGCAAATCAATATCAACTTCCAGAATGTTGGTCTGCCCCATAAATGTTGCTACAAACAGATTTCTTGGTTTGCGATAAATCTTAACTGGCTCATCTATCTGCTGAATTTCTCCTTTATGCATAACAGCGATACGATCAGAAATCGCCAAAGCTTCTTCCTGGTCATGTGTAACATAAATTGTTGTAATGCCTGCCTGCTGCTGAATATGACGAATAACACTTCTCATTTCAACACGAAGCTTAGCATCCAGATTGCTCAACGGTTCATCAAACAGAAGAACATCAGGGTTGATCACCATCGCACGAGCCAATGCAATACGCTGCTGCTGTCCACCTGACATATTTGAAGGCATACGTTCAGCTAATTCTCGGATTTGAACTTTTTCCAAAACTTCATTCACTCGATTTGAAAGTTCAGGTTCTCTTACTTTTCTTTCCTTCAGCCCAAAAGCAATATTTTCTCTTGTGCTCATATGAGGGAAAACTGCATAGTTCTGGAATACCATCCCAATGTTGCGTTTGTGAGGAGGAAGATCATTGATGACTTTCTCATCAAATTTAATCAAACCGCCTTCAATCGTATTAAACCCTGCAATCATTCTTAATAATGTTGTTTTTCCACATCCTGATGGTCCCAGCAAGGTAAAGAATTCACCTGGCTTAATCTGAGCAGACAAATCCTCAATGACAACATTCTTTCCATAAGCTTTTTTAGCATGTTCAATATTAATTGTAATACTCATAATTTTTCATCTCCTCATGAAAGAAAAACCGGAATAATGGATTATTCCGGTTTTTTATCGTTTGTTAATTCTGATTAAGAACCGAAGTTGATTTCTTCAAGCAGAGCCTGATATTTTGCAACGATTTCTTCTTTGTGTTCAGAAGTCCAAGTTGAGTTGCAGTCCAGAATCTTAGCATTTGACAAACCAATGTCATTGTATTCAGGAATTTCAACATCTGTACGCAGTGTCATCTGACCAGGTACTGTTACAGCGATTTCTGCCCATTCCTTAGAAGTGATGAAGTCAATGTATGCTTTTGCCTGTTCTGGGTGTTTGCAGTTCTTAATGATACCAGGACCGCCAGTCTTAGTAACAACGCCTTCTTCCATGCAGACAGCCTTAACATTTGTTGCACCATCGTTGATGATTGTCAAAGCACCAACATCATAAGTCAAACCAACCCAATATTCACCACTTGCTACGCCTTTGTAAACAGCAGAAGATGAGTCAACAATCTTGCCATCCAGATTGTTCAGGAATTTTTCTACATAATCCCATCCCTGTTCAGTATCAACACCCTGATTTTCAGGATCAGAACCCATTGCCAGAAGCATATTTTCAAGATGATAGTAAGCAGAGTTAGACTTGATAGCGTTACCCATTGCGATATGTCCCTTTAATGCAGGGTCCAGCAAATCTGCATAACCCTTGATTTCAATTGGACACAGATCAGTATTGTAAATCAAAACAGATGTATTACCGCTATTGCTGTGTGACAAGAATGATGGGTCAACAACAGCTGGGTCATATTCATCATAATGAGCACCTTGATAAGGTTCAAACAGATCAGGGTCAGAATGGATTTCAGCCCATCCACCGCAGCTCATAACATCAGCCTGAGGATCTTCTCTTTCAGCCTGAGCTTTTGCGAAACCTTCTGCAGAAGCAAAAGATACGAACTGAGCATCAATTCCTGTTGCTTCTTCAAATGCTGGTTCTAACAAATCAAGAATTTCCTGGTTGGAACTAGTGTAAACGACTACGATGTTTTCTTCATCTTCGCCTCCACCGCCGTTGCTGTTTCCGCATGCCGCAAGACCAAACACCATCATGAGCGCAAGCAGAACTACTAATACTTTTTTCATTATCTTTTCCTCCTTTTTAAGATAGTGATTTCTTCTTGAATTCATCTTAACACTTATATTTTTTATGTGCAAGCGCTTTCATCGCCTTTTTTTACTATTTTTTAACACATTCTTAACAGATGAAATATTCCTCGTTTGTTTCATGAAATGTTTTTCAAAAAAGACTTGGATATTTCCAAGTCTAATTTAAATGATATAGCTTTGTGTATTTATCTTTCAGATAATCAACGTAATATTTTGGGTTAAAACTTTCACCCATCATCTTATTCAACAGTTCATCCGTTGTATAGATAGCCCCATACTGATGAATGTGTTTATCCAAATACTGTCCAATTGGTTTTAAATCACCTTTTAATAGAAGACCTTCTACATCAAGCTCTTTGTTCATTGCAAACATAATCTGTGATGCTATGGCACTTCCAATCGCATAGCTAGGGAAATAGCCAAAACTTCCGCCTGACCAGTGAACATCCTGCAACACGCCTTGTGCATCACTAGGCACTTCAATACCTAGAAAGTCTTTTACTTTCTCATTCCACACCTTTGGAAGATCATCCACAATGATTTCATCGTTAAAAAGCATTTGTTCAATTTCGTAGCGAATCATAATGTGTAAAGGATACGTAAGTTCATCTGCTTCTGTTCGAATCAAAGATGCTTCAGCTCGATTGATGTAGTTCATAAACTCATCTAAATCCATAGTTAATCCATAGGACTGATTCAAATCAGAAAAAATAGGAACCCAGAATGATTTTGAACGTCCAATCAAATTTTCATAGAAGCGTGACTGACTTTCATGCACACCCATACTTGCTCCGCCAGCTACTGCCGTATATTCTAAATCTTTTGAAACACCCCGTTCATACATGCCGTGTCCACCTTCGTGAATCGTTGAAAACAAAGCACTTTCCAGCTTATCCTCATAATAATGATTGGTGAATCGAACATCATTGCGATTCAAGTTTGTGGTAAATGGATGCTCAGAGCGTTTAATCACACCTCTGCTTAAATCAAAACCAATGTATTCTGCCAGCTTTTTGTTGTATTTTTCCTGTACATCTGCATCCACCTTTCCTTCATAAGGTTTCTTATAGTCAATGCCAGATTCCTGAATTCTTTTCAGCATTGGTACGATTTCACTTTTCAACAACCCAAAAAATTCATTCAGCTTTTCTGTTGTAAATCCTTTTTCATACTGATTCAAAACCACGTCATAAAGACATGCTTCATCTGTTCTGGTATATCCTGCAAATTTCTTTTCATAACTGACAATTTCTTTTAAAGTTCCTTTGAATAAATCAAAGTTGTTTTCTCGCTTGGCTTTTGCCCAGATATTTTGAGAACGCGAAAGAATTGCCTGATACGCTAAATATTCATTTTGAGGAATCTTCGCCATGCGATCCAAATCTTTTTTCATTTCGCGCACAATGGCTTTATCCCTTACAGAAAGCTCTTGCTGATTCAAATCTTCCAGTCCTGCTTTTAGAACCGGATCTGTCATCTTAGCATAATACAGACCACTCAAATATTCTATCATTTCGCCAAGACCTTCCTGTCCGCCTTCAGGAGTTTCTGTTTCCTGATCCCAGCTGGCAAGTGTCAAAAATTTTCCTAAAAGAGAAATTTCTTTCCCCATCTTTAACAATTCATTCATTTCCATACTTCTTCACCTCATGTTTATTATAGACAGTTGTCCTTTGAAATACAAATTTATAAAGAGTGATAACTCCCTTGAATCATCACTCTTATCTCAATTCATCATCCCATGAAGGCTCATTCCATAAGTTCCATTTCTTTTTAGGTTTTGGATCATTGATAGATTCTTTTGCTTCATGCTCATAACATTCTTTATTTTTGCTGCTGTAGCTTTCAAAAATGTCTTTTTTTGGCAGTGAAATACTATCCCATGGACGGTTGACTCGCTGCGTTCTTCGATGACGTTTTATCTTCGCAATATCAAACGCCACTGCAAAACAGATAACAAACAAAATGGTTGGAAATAGCACAATTATTCCTGACATCTTTCTCCCTCCTAAGATTTTAATTGCTTTCTACCAGCACTACCGCCTGTGCAAGTACACCTTCTTCTCTACCGACAAAACCCATTTTTTCACCTCGCGTTGCCTTCACATTCACGAAGTCCACCTCAACTTTAAGTGCTTCTGCAATATTTTTTCTCATTTGTTCAATATGAGGGGCCATCTTAGGACGTTCAATCATCACAAGCGAATCTACATTGACTACATGATACCCCTTCTGTTTCAGAAGCTCATTGCAGCCAGCTAGAATTTTAAGTGAATCAGCACCCTTCCATTTTGGATCTGTATCTGGAAAATATTTCCCTAAATCTCCTAATGCAACCGAGCCTAAAATTGCTTCTGCAATCGCATGAAGCAAAGCATCTGCATCACTATGCCCGAGCAATCCTTTATGATGGGCAATCTTGACTCCGCCAAGAATCAACTCTCTTCCCTCTACCAGCTGATGAATGTCGCTGGACTGTCCAATACGAATCATGGTTATCCCTCATTTCCAATTTCAGTGTACTGAATCTCACTTCTCTTTTCAAGTTTTTTCTGATATGATGGTCAAGAGGGAATCATCATGGGAAAAATTGGCATCATAGGAACTGTCATGATTGATCAGATCATGCAGGCAAGATATAAAATTGGAGAAGGGCGCTGTAACAAAATGAATTGTACAGTGGCTTTTGGGGGAGCCATGAGAAACGTTGCATGGAATCTTGGACTTTTGCACCATGAAGTTCATTTCATCACTAAAATGGGAAATGACATGGCAGCAATCGAAGCTCAAAAGGATTTGGAAAAAAATCATGTTTTTGTTTATCCAGTTCCATACGATGGCCCCACGCCTATGTTTATTTCTGCCTTTGATGCAGAAAAAGAACTGATGTTTTCCACCATCAAAGAAGATTATTATGTAGATAAAGAAGATTTATTCCAAACAGTTGCGATCAACACCTGTGAATATGGCATTACCGATCGTACTGATGCATCCTTTTTAAGAAAACTGTTCGATCGTACCCCTAATGTTAAATGGATTTTGTGCGGTCCTGTTTCATCCTCACAAATCATCCCTCATGCACACGGAATGATACTTAACCGTTACGAAATGCTTTCCATCACTAAAGATCAAAACATTGATGCAGCTGCACAACAGATGATTCTTTCCGGTCTGGATTGGCTGGTTGTAACGCTGGATCGTGAAGGTGCCATGTTTTATGACAAAAAGGGTGCTCACTATTATCCAATTGAAGAAAAGATGGCATACAGCACTCTAGGATGTGGAGATGCCTTTATTTCAGGATTCGTGCATGCTCTTTGTGAAAAGAAAAGTCTTCATGAATGCATGCTGACAGGCTTAGAAGCATCAGACATCATTCTTCGAGTCCCTGCTTCGACTCATCCAAATCTGCTTCAGCTCATCAACGAAAGCATTAAATAATTATGATTTGAGACAGGCTCACCTGCCTGTTTTTTTATGCAACATGCTGTTGCTTGTCGGTGAACTTCTAAAATGTGTACAATATTTGAAAAGGAGATGATGAAATGGAAACAAAAGATATTCTGTTTGAACTTCGCACTAAAAACAGATTGTCACAAGATGAACTTGCTGAAAAAGTATTTGTTACCCGTCAAGCTGTATCGCGCTGGGAAACAGGTGAAACAACTCCAAATATTGAAACGCTAAAAGCATTATCAAAACTCTACGATGTTTCAATCAATACACTTTTAGGTTCTCCAAGACAAATGATTTGTCATTGCTGCGGCATGATACTTGATGATTCTACTACCAGCAAAGAAATCAATGGATGCTTTAATGAAGATTACTGCAAATGGTGCTATAACCAGGGGGATTTTACTCTTGATTTCTGGAAAAGATACAAAGAACTTGGTGGAGAGGATATGTTTCAAGATTACAAAAATCAGTTAATCCACGAAATCAACTCCCTCCATATTGAAGGATTGCCAAAAATTGATCATCTGAATGTCCTTTCAGGAAGTTTCATTAATCTTGAATATAGACTTCCTAATGGATCTATCATTCAATTCTTAGATGATGATGCCACCTATTTAGCTAATCAGATGCCTTGTGAATTTGGTGGCAGCAGATGTTTTGGAATAGCCGCAAACATGGATTTTCTTCTTGTCTGTAGTTACGAAAAGAATGGCGAAAATCCTGAATTAGTGATTTTTAAAAAAAGGTAATTGTATTTTGTGAAAATTCATGAAACAATTTCCATTCATTGTATTTCATTCTCCTGAGCTTTATAATAGAAGCAGTTAGGAGATGTATTATGCACAACCAAATTCCAAAACAAATCAAAACATGTTTAAACGAATTAAATCAAAAATACGAAGCTGTCCTTGTTGGAGGATACGTCAGAGATGCCCTTCTTGGCAGAAAAAGCAAAGATTATGATATCGCAACAAGTGCTACACCTGAACAAGTAAAAGAAGTGTTCAAAAGATATACTACCTTTGACAGCGGCATCAAGCATGGCACAGTAACTGTAGTCATTGATCTTCATCCTGTTGAAATCACAACTTATCGTATTGAAAGCGGATATTCTGATTCTAGACATCCTGATCAGATTGAATTTACAACTGTCTTAAAAAAGGACTGTATGCGTCGCGATTTCACAATCAATGCCATCTGCATGAAACAAGATGGTGAGCTGATTGATTATTTTGAAGGACAGGAAGACCTCAAAAATAAAATTATTCGCTGTGTTGGAAACCCAAAAGAACGTTTTTATGAAGATGCTCTCAGAATCATGCGTGCCATTCGATTCTCAGCTACTTTGGGCTTTGAAATTGAACCAGAGACAAAGGCAGCTTTGTTCGGTGAGCGTCAAAACCTGAGAAAAATTTCCATGGAGCGCTTTATTCAGGAATTCCAGAAAATTGTTGTAGCAGAACAATTTGATCATCTGCTCAATGAATACCTTGATGTTTTCTCCGTCATGATCCCTGAATTAAAACAGCTTTCAGAAATTCCTGCTGTTTGGAATAGAATTTTGAATGATCTTCATGATTCTCCTGCTGTTTTAACCTATCGTCTTGCACTGATTTTCCTGCATTTAAGCCGATTCAATGCAGATAAAATCATTCCTATGCAGTCTGCATCGACATTCCTGATGCTTGCAAAACGTTTAAGAATGAACAATGAAGTAACAGGTACAGTAGCTAGATTCATCCAAAACAGTCAAATTGAGCTTACACCAGATAAAGTTCTGGTTAAAAAAAGACTTAATCAGTTTGGAGACAGTTTCTTTGATTATCTTGGCTTCAGAAAAGCTTATGATTTAAATGAAGACATCTATGACAAAATTTCTAAACAAGTCTCAGATATTATAGGACGTCAAGAATGCTTCTCACTGAAACAGCTTGCGATTAATGGATCAGATTTGAAGCAAATGGGTATCACTGGCACAAAAGTGTCATCCACTCTTAATCAATGCCTTTTATGGGTCATTGAAGGCCAGGTTGACAACAACAAATACAAACTTTTAGATAAACTTAATGAAACACTAAAGGGCAGAAACTAATCCGCCCTTTCTTTTTTTATTGTAATGACATTGATTTCTCGATGGTTGAACAATCGAGGTAAAAACCAATAATGTGCTAATCCTCTAGAAACAACATGAGTCCCCGATTTTAATGGATATACTCCTCCTGCACGTTTAGGAAATAATCCTTGCTGAGGTGCAAACAACCCATTGATGCCAGGAAGTCTCCATTGTCCTCCATGCGCATGTCCTGATATAAATAAATCAATTGGGTATTCTTCTATCAGCTTATACTGTTCTGGGCGATGCATCAAAAACACACTAAATACATCTTTTTTTAAGTTTCTGCAAGCTACAGAAATATGCTCTTTATCCAGTTCATCTGAATTTCTTTTCTTGTCTGAACAATGATCCTGTATACCGCCAATCCACAATACATTCCCGTCCACTTCTATCTGACAGCTTTCATTTTCAAGATGAACGATGTTGTATTCTTCAAGGATTTTTATCATTTGATCATAACTCTGATAAGTTCTACCTCTTTTATATTCGTGATTTCCACTTACATAGAAACAAGGCCATTTCTTTATCCCATGAAGAAGCTGATGTACAGAATCAAGACGCGTGTTTTCATCAATTAAATCTCCTGGTATCAATATTACATCTGGCATGATTTCATTCATATGCATCAGAACTTCTTCTGCATTTCCACAGTGGAAATCTGCAAGAACTGCTATTTTTATTGTAGATTCAACTTTTCTAGAATGAATCTCTATTTCATCTATGATAATTGAATCATCAAAGCACAACCAAATGAAAACCAATAGAATCACAACAATAATCCACATAGCACCACCATTATTAGTATATCATCCTTCATAAAATATAGTACAGGAACCCATTTTATGTAAAAAGACAAAATCACTCGGATTGCTCCGAGTGATTGTTTGTTTAGTCTTCAACAGCTGTGATCGTTGTCACTTCTTCAGGAAGTGCAGCTTCTTCAGCAGCAGCTGATTTTGCAGCACGTTCTGCACGAATTTCTGCAGCACGTTCTGCAATTCTCAGGTTAGTTTCACGAACACCATTGCGGCATCCTGTTCCAGATGGAAGCAGCTTACCGATAATAACGTTTTCTTTCAAACCAACCAGATTATCAACTTTACCCTTGATTGCAGCTTCAGTCAGAACTTTTGTAGTTTCCTGGAATGATGCTGCAGACAGGAAGCTGTCTGTTTCAACAGATGCCTTAGAAATACCTAACAGGTTAGGTCCAAACTTAGCTGGACGCTTGCCTGAAAGCAGAACACTTGTGTTCATCTTTGTCATGTTGTTAAGAGACAAAGTCTGACCAGCTGAAAGTCCAGTATCTCCACCATCCAGAACAACAACTTTCTTCATCATCTGACGAATCATGACTTCGATGTGCTTATCTGAGATTTCAATACCCTGAGAAGCATATACTTTCTTGACTTCCTTCAGAATGTACTTCTGAACTTCCTTAACACCTGCAACTTCCAGCAGTTCCTTAGGTGCAACCTGACCTTCAGTCAGCTTGTCACCAGCAGTTACCTTAGAACCTACACTCAAGAAAGAACGAATTGTCTGAGTCAAATCACACTTATGTTCAATGCTTTCAGTTTCATTTGTAACCACAATGCGTGTACCTGTTTCAGTGTTTGTTACTTCAGTGATTTCACCATCGATCTTTGCCAATACAGCAACTTTCTTAGGTGTACGAGCTTCAAACAGTTCTTCAACTCGAGGAAGACCCTGAGTGATATCCCCATCTGAACCTGATGCAACCCCACCAGTATGGAATGTACGCATTGTCAGCTGAGTACCTGGTTCACCAATAGACTGGGCAGCCATGACACCGATAGATTCACCGATTTCAACAATCTTACCTGTAGCCATATTGCGTCCATAGCACTTGCAGCAGACACCAGACATGCTTTCACATGTGAATGTGTTACGGATATAAACCTGTTTAATACCAGCTTTAACAATTGCCTTTGCAGCAGCATCATCAATAAAGCTGTCTGCTTCAACCAATACTTCCTTTGTTTCAGGATGTACGATTTCTTCACGACTGAAACGTCCAACGATTCTATCAAACAGGCTCTCGATTTCTGTGTTGTTCTTACGGTCAATCAGAGCTTCTACCAGGTAGCCTCTATCTGTTCCGCAGTCATCTTCAGAAACAATAACATCCTGTGCAACATCAACCAGTCGGCGTGTCAGATATCCAGATTCAGCAGTCTTCAAGGCAGTATCTGTCAGCCCCTTACGCACACCATGAGTACCGATAAAGAACTCAGATACGCTCATACCTTCACGGAATGAAGAATAGATAGGAACTTCGATAATGCTTGGCTGATAATCTTTTCTTGATTTTGACTGGTTAGGACGAGCCATCAGACCACGCATGCCAGCCAGCTGTGTAAAGTGCGACTTGTTACCACGGGCACCTGATACAGCCATCATGTTGATTGGGTTCTTACGAGGCAGAGAATTCATAACATCGTCCCCAATCTTGTTTTTGATATCGTCCCACAGTTTAGAGAAATGACGTTCCCATTCAGGCAATGTCAACAGACCTCTCTTCAAAAGGCGCTGCAGCTGATCAGCCTTTTCACGGCCTTCTGCTACATACTCATGCTTATGAGGTGCAACGTTGATGTCTGCTAAAGATACTGTCATACCTGCAACTGTAGAGTACTCAAATCCCATATCCTTGATCTGGTCGAGGATATCAGATGTACCTTCAGTACGATATTTTTCAAACACTTCAGCGATGACCATAGAAAGCTGCTTCTTACCAAATTCAGGATTGATTGGCATTGCTGCAACAGCTTCTTTGATGTTGCATCCTGGTGTCAGGAAGTAATCATCTGGTGTTGCCTTCAGTGTTGAGCCATCTTTAGTAACACGATTGATGTAAGGGAAATCTGCAGGGAATACAGAGTTGAAAATTACCTTACCAACAGTAGTCACCAGATAACTGTTGTTCTGTTTTTCTGTGAAGCATGTTTTTCCTAATGTAGATCCCTTCAGCACAATACGAGTGTGCAGATGGATGATTTTGCTCTGATAAGCCATCAGAACTTCATCTGGGTTCTTATAAACGTGACCTTCATTGTCACCAAAACGTCTCCACACTTCAGCGCCTTCATAATCTCCCAAAGCCTCTAAAGCTTCTGCCTTGGCATAGAATTCCTGAGCAGTTTCTTCCATGTTGACATAGAAGTTACCCAGAACCATATCCTGACCAGGAGTAACGATAGGCTTACCATCCTTAGGACCAAGGATGTTGTTGGAACCAAGCATCAGGATTTCTGCTTCTGCACGAGCTTCTTCGCTCAGCGGCAGATGCACCGCCATCTGGTCACCATCGAAGTCCGCGTTGAACGCAGTACATACTAATGGATGAAGACGAATTGCACGTCCTTCTACCAGTTTTGGCTTAAACGCCTGAATACCCAAACGGTGCAGAGTAGGTGCACGGTTCAGGAAAACAGGGTGGTTATCGATAACCTGTTCCACGATATCCCAAACGCGTGAATCCTGACGTTCAATCAGTTTTTCAGCAGTCTTAGGATTTGATGCGATTTCCTGATTAACAATTTCGTTAATGACAAATGGCTTGTACAGCTGAATTGCCATTTCACGAGGAAGTCCACACTGGTACATCTTCAGATCTGGTCCTACCGCAATAACGGAACGTCCAGAGAAGTCAACACGCTTACCCAGCAAATTCTGACGGAAACGTCCCTGTTTACCCTTCAAAGAGTGAGACAAAGATTTCAGAGCACGTCCGCCTGCTCCAGTGATTGGCTTTGAACGACGTCCATTGTCAATCAGAGCATCGACAGCTTCCTGAAGCATACGCTTTTCATTCTGTACGATGATAGCAGGTGTACCCAGTTCGAGCAGCTTTTTCAAACGGTTGTTACGAGTAATAACACGACGATACAGATCGTTAAGGTCACTTGTCGCAAAACGTCCACCATCCAGCTGAAGCATTGGTCTTAAATCAGGTGGAATGACTGGCAGTGCAGTCAGAATCATCCATTCAGGCTTGTTGTCTGAATTCAGGAATGCATCGATTGTTTCCAAACGCTTGATCAGTTTCTTGCGTTTGTCCCCATTGGCTCCTTCTAGTTCCTTCATGACTTCGTTGTGTTCCTTGTTCAGGTCTACCTGTTCAAGCAATGTCAGAACAGCCTCAGCACCGCTTTTTGCAGTGAAGCTTCCAGGACCATAAATTGCAGTGAATTCGCGATATTCTCTTTCAGAGATCACCTGTTTGTAAGCCAGAGGAGTATCCATAGGATCTGTAACAACCCATGATACGAAATATACAACTTCTTCCAGAGCTTTAGGTGCTACATTCAGAAGCAGCGCCATACGGCTAGGAATACCGCGCAGATACCAGATATGAGCTACCGGCGCAGCCAGTTCAATGTGACCCATACGTTCACGACGTACTGAAGACTTGGTGATTTCAACACCGCATCGGTCACAGATAACGCCTTTATAGCGTACTTTTTTATACTTTCCGCAATAGCATTCCCAGTCTTTTGAAGGACCGAAAATACGTTCACAGTAAAGTCCATCTCTTTCAGGTTTTTGAGAACGATAGTTGATCGTTTCAGGTTTCTTTACTTCACCATAAGACCATTCACGGATTCTATCTGGTGAGGCAAGTCCAACCTGCATTGCTGCAAATTTATTGACACTCATGTTTCGTCCTCCTTTTCCTTATTCTTCATCAAAGCCAACCATTGCTGCTTCTGGAAGATCATCTTCTTCCACAACAGTCAAGCCAGTTGTGTCATTGACAAGCGTTGCAATGTTGCCGACATCCTGTGCATCAGCTTCATCCATTCTCTGAAGATCCACTTCATTACCTTCTTCATCCAGCATTCTGACATCCAGTGCCAAAGCCTGAAGCTCATGCTTCATAACGCGGAATGATTCAGGAATTCCTGGTTCAGGGAGTGGTTTGCCCTTAATGATAGCTTCGTAAGTCTTTGTACGTCCTACGATATCATCGGACTTGACAGTCAGAATTTCCTGCAGTGTGTGTGCTGCGCCATAAGCTTCCAGCGCCCAAACTTCCATTTCCCCGAAACGCTGACCACCGTTTTGAGCTTTACCGCCCAGAGGCTGCTGTGTTACCAGTGAATATGGACCTGTTGCACGTGCATGCAGCTTATCATCAACCATGTGAGCCAGCTTGATCATGTACATGACACCAACAGAGATTCTTTCATCGTATGGTTCACCAGTCTTGCCATCATGCAGGATCTGTTTACCATCGTGAGTCATTTCAGCTTCATTCATGATGGCTTTCAGTTCTTCATTGCTGATACCATCAAATACAGGAGTAGCAAACTTCACGCCCAGTTTCTTTGCAGCGAAACCAAGGTGAATTTCAAGTACCTGACCGATATTCATACGTGAAGGTACCCCAAATGGGTTCAGCATGATATCTACAGGTGTTCCATCTGGCAGATAAGGCATATCTTCTACAGGAAGAATCTTTGAGATAACCCCCTTGTTACCATGACGTCCAGCCATTTTGTCACCTTCAGAAATCTTACGCTTCTGAACAATGTAAACCTTAACAACTTCGTTGACGCCAGGAGGCAGTTCATGACCTTCAGAACGCTTAAAGATTCTGACAGACTGAACAATACCAGCACCGCCATGAGGCACTTTCAGTGAATTATCGCGAACTTCACGGCTCTTTTCACCAAAGATAGCCAGCAGCAGTTTTTCTTCAGGAGAGATTTCACTTTGTCCCTTAGGAGTTACTTTACCAACCAGAATGTCGCCTTCTTTTACTTCAGCACCGACCATAACGATACCGCGTCCATCCAGATGACGGCAAGCATTTTCGCTTACGTTTGGAATATCACGAGTGATTTCTTCAGGTCCGAGCTTTGTATCACGGCATTCAATATCATATTCTTCAATATGGATAGAAGTATATACGTCTTCCTTTACCATTCTTTCAGACATGATGATCGCATCTTCATAGTTATAGCCATGCCATGTCATGAAGGCGATTGTTACGTTCTGACCCAGTGCCAATTCACCGTTTTGCATTGATGGTCCATCCGCAATGATGTCTCCGCGTTCAACATGTTCACCATGTTTTACGATTGGACGCTGGTTCAGACATGTCCCTGCATTGGAACGTCTGAACTTTGTCAGTTCGTATACTTTCTTTTCACCGGAATCTCCAGTGATTTCAATCTTAGATGCATCTACATATGTGACTACACCATCTTCTGTTGCAACCACACCGCTTCCAGAGTCAGTAGCGATACGATGTTCAATACCAGTACCAACAAATGGAGAATGAGGGTTCAAAAGAGGAACAGCCTGACGCTGCATGTTTGCACCCATCAGCGCACGTGTACAGTCATCGTTTTCCAGGAATGGAATACATGCTGTTGCCACAGATACAATCTGTTTTGGCGAAACGTCCGCCAGTTCAATCTGTTCTTTTCTTGCCAGAACAGTTTCTCCTGCGATACGAGCAACGATCTGTTCATTGACCAGTTCACCATCGACAACTTCGTTGGCCTGTGCAATGACATAGTCGTTTTCTTCATCCGCAGACAGATAAACACATTCTTCAGTCACTCGGCCATCCTTTACCAGACGATATGGTGTCTGAATGAAACCATATTCATTCACACGCGCATAAGTTGTCAGGTTAGAAATCAAACCGATGTTTGGACCTTCAGGTGTTTCAATCGGACAAATACGTCCATAGTGAGAGTTGTGAACGTCTCGAACTTCGAATCCTGCACGTTCACGAGTCAGACCGCCTGGACCCAAAGCCGAAATACGACGCTTGTTTGTCAGTTCAGCCAATGGATTCTGCTGATCCATGAACTGTGACAGCTGTGAAGAAGAGAAGAATTCCTTGATCGCAGCAGTCAAAGGACGAATGTTGGTCAGCTGCTTAGGTGTCAAACCAGACACTTCCGCAATGGACATTCTTTCCTTAACAACACGTTCCATACGGGACAGACCCATTCTGAACTGATTCTGAATAAGTTCTCCCACTGTACGGATACGACGGTTTCCCAGCATATCGATATCATCGACACTTCCTACGCCATCCAGCATATTGAACTGGTAGCTGTAGAACGCATACATGTCGGAAATCGTAATTGTTTTCTTTGGATTGAGCGGGTCAATGCCAACAACTGTGACCACATGGTCAGAGTCCACAGAAGGCTTGATAGTAATACGTGCAACCGCTGCCCCAACCAGCCATACAGTCACATCAGATTTCAGTGCTTCACGAACAATTGCTTCTTTCGTAGCCACTGTTACCTTTGTCATTTCTGTATCAGGCAGGTAACGGTCAACTGCCAGTTCACCATCAATTTCAAAGTCTTTGCCTTCTACTGTCACACGTCCGATTTCATACAGACGAGGACCATAGTTCAAAACAGCACCTGCATTTTCGCGAGTCAATTTCACCCCATTTGCAATGATGCCGCCATAAATCTTGACTTCTTTAAATTCCTTAGCCAAATCTGCAGTATCTTCAAAAGTCAATACAGTGCCTTTTTCCAGGCTCACTGTTTCTCCATCCAGATCAGTTGCCAAAACACGTCCAACCAGTGCATGTGTTGAGCTTGTTGGCACCATGATTGTTTCAGGATGAGAGAACAGATGATTGAATGGATAAGCCATGACATGAGAGCCCTTAGCCAGTTCCACTTTCAATACATTGCGTTCTGCCTTAGAAATAAATGTACCTGCTGGATAAATAACAGATCCATCTGCAGCTAGAACATCTTCTGCAGTTACTGCATTTTCCATACGATCAACCAAAGCCAGCTTCTTACCCAGTTTATAACGTCCTGCCTTAGTCAGATCATAACGTCTATGGTCAAAGAATTTAGCATTCATCAGGTTGATTGCCCCATCAATGGTAGGGACTTCATCTGAACGCTGGTTTTCATAGATTGCCAGCAGCGATTCACTTGTAGTTTTGATTTTGTCTGCATCCAGTGTATTGCGCAGTTCTTCATAATTACCGAACATTGCAGTGTACAGCAGCATATAAAGGTTCAGGAATTCTCTTGCTTCTCCCTCAACCACAACATCTTCAAACACTTCCAGCCCTAAAGACTTCAAGAACACCTTGATACCTGCAGTATCAAAAGCATCTTCTGCCTGGTGCAGATTCAAGCTTGCACCCACCGCCTTAAAGAGGACTGTAGAAAGAATCTTACGCTTGCGGTCAACAGACATCTGCATCAAGCGGCCCAAAGCAGCCTTTTTAGAGTCTGTCATCAATTCCAGCCATGTTCCACGGCTAGGAATCAGTTCGCTGGTGTATGTATCCTTTCCTGTTTTTGCTTCAGAAATCAGGTCAAAATATGCACCAGGAGAACGAACAATCTGCGAAACGATAACGCGTTCGCCGCCATTGATAATAAATGTTCCTGTAGGTGTCATTAAAGGGAAATCGCCCAGGAAAACGTCTTCCCACTTCGTCATGACTTCACCGGTTTCATTGTCCATGATTTCCAGTTCCATCTTCGCTTTTAAAGGAGCCGCATAATTGGCTTCACGGTACTTGCATTCGCTGACGTTGTATTTTGGTTCTCCAAATTCATAATCAATGAATTTCAGTTTGATGTTTCCAGCATAGTTGCAGATCGGGTAAATGTCTTCGAATACTTCTCTGATTCCTTCTTTCAGAAACCAGTCATAAGAATCCGTCTGAATCTCAACGAGATTCGGCAATTCAAGGTCACCGCTGACTTTTGAATAGTCACGGCGTGTTGCCTTTTTCCCTAATTGTACCATACGGTAGCTTTTTTCTTGTGCCATGGTCGCCATCCTTTCTTGCCTATGCAACGCACAAAAAGGGATATTCCTCCCATTTTGTGCATTTTACTATTTTTCAGCTTAGTATATTACCACAAAATTGTCAAACTGTCAACGTGTGCACAGATAGACATGGAATCCCTTGTCTCTGTCCACCAGTTTGACAGAACGAAATATTTCTTCAAGTTTTTTCTGAGCACTCAATGCCCCATGCTGTTTGCGAATCACAATCCACAGATGTCCGCCCTCATTCAAATGATCAAAACTTTCTTCAAACAAACGATAAATCACTGCCTTTCCCGCCCTAATCGGAGGATTCAGCACGATATCATCGTATTTGTCCACAAGATTTTCAAAACCATCTGAAACAACCGCACGAACCTTCGCATTGTTTCTTTGCGCATTAGAAACACTGCACTCCACCGCTCTGCGATTGACATCACAGGCATCAACATCACAACCAAACATTCGATTGAGCACAACACCCACAACGCCATAACCGCAGCCCAGATCAAGAACCTTTTTTCCTGTGCCGTATTTCGCAACCGCACTCAGCAAAATCTGAGTACCAGTGTCCACTTTGTCCTTTGAAAACAGATTTGAATCCGTCACAAAGGTGTAATTAACGCTCGAAAACCGGAAAGAAATTTCTTTCCGGTTATGAGCAGTTTGAGGATTTTCTTCGAAGTAATGACCCATTACTAACCTCCTCATTAAGGGCTTAAAAGCCAAACACGAAGTTCGGCTTATAAGACTTTTTCTGAATAAATTCTGTTAAGCTGAAATTACTTAACTTCAACAGTAGCGCCAGCTGCTTCCAGTTTTTCTTTAACTTCTTTAGCAACTTCTTCGCTAACGTTTTCTTTGATTGCGCTAGGCAGGTTGTCAACCAGCTTCTTAGCATCAACCAGACCAAGGCCAGTCAGTTCACGAACAACCTTGATTACACCAACCTTAGAAGCACCAACTTCCTTCAGGAATACAGATACTTCAACTGGTCCCTTGTTTTCTTCTTCAGCTGGAGCAGCAGCAACTGCAACTGGAGCAGCAGCTGTAACGCCGAACTTTTCTTCGATAGCCTTGACCAGATCGTTCAGTTCAAGGATTGTAGCTTCTTCAAGATACGCCAGGATATCGTCATGATTGATTTTTGCCATTTTAATTTTCCTCCTTAAAATTTACGCTTCAGCTTCTGCTGGAGCAGCTTCTTCTGCAGCATCTGCTGTACCCTTAGCATCCGCAACTGCTTTAACAGCACATGCGAAGCTTCTTACAGGTGACTGCAGACAGCTCAGCAGCATGGACAGCATGCCTTCTCTATTAGGCAGGCCGGCGAGTTCTTTAATTGTGTCGAGTCCTACAACTTTGCCTTCAACAACGCCGCCCTTGAGTACGAGCTTGTCATGTTTCTTGGCAAACTTTGAGAGAACACGGCTAGGAGCAACTGCATCAGTAGAGAATGCGATCGCGTTAGGACCAACCAGCTGTTCGTTGAGGTCACCGTATCCTGCCTGTTCAGCAGCACGACGTGTAATTCCGTTCTTGTAAACCTTGAAGTCTACACCTTCCTTACGAAGTTCACGTCTTAATTCAGTAACTTCAGCAACTGTCAGACCACGATATTCAACTACGACTGCAGATGCACTGCTGGAAAACTTTTCACTAACTTCATTTACCAGCTGGATCTTTGCGTCTAATACCGCTTGATTCATTGACACTAACCTCCGTTTTCTACATCAATATACTCACGTAAATAAAAACCCACACGTAGACAGTATGGGTTCAAAAATCGCATTTAAAAGTTTTTACGAATTTTTACCTCGGTAACATGATTAAGCATATGCCGTTACTGTCTATGGTATATTGATAACGCATATATCATACCAGATAGACTAACAATGTCAAGAGGTTTTTTATTTGTTTTTACGCTTTTTATCGTGTTTCAAAACCTTCTGCAAGTAAAGCTTCTCTTAATCTTCCATGATATTTTTTCATGAACTTTTCAGCTTCTTCTTTTGCATATCCCGTCTTCAGCATACACATCGCAAGCATTGTATGATTGCCGCATTCTTCATAAACACGCTGCGCTTGTTCATACGTAACGTTGCATTCGCTCATCAAGTTTCGAACACTTCTTGCCCTTCCCTTTTCGGTTGTTCCAATTCCATAAACCAGATAATTCTTATAGGTACGTCCTAAGCGGACCATCGCTGCAGTAGAAACCATATTCAGCACAAGTTTCTGAGCAGTTCCTGATTTCATGCGTGTAGAGCCCAGCACAACTTCCTGTCCCACAATAATTTCAACCGGATAATCAACGAGGGCTGAGATTTCTGCATTTGACACACACGAAATACTTCCTGTTACAGCTCCAAGAGATTTCGCATAGTTCAGTGCATCTATCACATAGGGTGTTCTTCCCGATGCAGCCACTCCAATCAGCATATCCTCCTTACTGAAATTTCTTTCTTTTAAATCGCGCGTTCCTTCTTCTGCATGATCTTCCGCAAATTCTTTTGCACGTTTCATCGCCGGAAGCCCACCACACATGATTCCCTCAACCATATCCTCAGGAATCCCATAAGTAGGCACCAGTTCTGCAGCATCCACAAACGCTAAACGCCCACTAGTTCCTGCCCCAATATAAAAGACTCTACCTCCCTGAGCAATGGTTTGAACGTATGCTTCTGTCAACGCAGTGATTTCATCCATTTTTTCAGCAATGCGAAATGCAACAGTCTGATCCTCTTTATTGATTGCTTCAAGAACCTCTTTGGTTGAATACAAATCAATATCGACAGTATTCATGTTTTGTTTTTCTGTTTCAAGATGCGCCAATTTTTCTGCTAAATTTTTTTCCATTCTACTTACCTCTATATGTTTATCATAACGAGTAAAAATCACAAAGTAAAGAAAAGATGGAATCCGAAGAATCCATCTAAGAATTTTTACGAACGAGTGGCGAAAACAGTACCAGCATTGGGAAAATTTCCAATCGCCCTGCCAGCATATCAAACATCATAACAAACTTTGACAACGCACTAAAAGCACTGAAGTTTCCAGTTGGACCAACCACATTCAGCCCAGGGCCAATGTTGTTAAGTGTTGCTGCAATCGCTGTAAAATTCGTTGTGAAATCAAAATTATCCAGCGAAACAATCAGCATTGACACAAAGAAAATCAAAAAATATGCAGCCAGATATACCTTAGTCGTGCGAATCGCCTGCTGATCTACCGGCCGATTCTCAAGTCGAATAGCCTTTACTGAACGCGGATGAATGAAATGTTCAATTTCTCTGATGACAGACTTCACATACAGCAGAACACGACTGACTTTCATGCCGCCTCCTGTACTTCCTGCGCAAGCCCCAATAAACATCAGCACCACAAGAATTGCTTTTGAAAACTCAGGCCACTGATTAAAATCGGCTGTTGCATATCCAGTCGTCGTAATGATTGATCCCACCTGAAATGCTGCATGATGAAAAGCTGCAAATACATCTCCAAACATACGCATCGTATTCAATGTAATTAAAACGATGGCCGCTGTGATGATCAAGAAATAAGCACGAACTTCTTCCATCTCAAAAGCCTGCTTCCACTTGCGGATCAGCATAAAATAATAAGCGTTAAAGTTTACACCAAACAAAATCATAAATACAGTTATAATTGCCTGTTGAATCACCGGGTAGCTTGCAATGGAATCATTCAGCACCCCAAAGCCGCCTGTTCCAGCCGTACCAAAAGAAAGCGTCAATGCATGAAACAGCGGCATGCCTGTGATCAAAAGCAGTACAATTTCAACAATAGTCATTGCTAGATAGATGCCATACAAAATCATTGCGGTTGAACGAATTCTAGGTACTAATTTCCCTACTGTAATCCCTGGGCTTTCTGCACGCATCAGATGCATATTATATCCACCAGCCAGTGGAAGCACTGCCAGAATAAACACCAGCACTCCCATACCACCTACCCAATGAGTAAAGCTTCTCCAAAACAAACTGCAGTTAGCTAATCCTTCAACATTGGTCAAAATGCTTGCACCTGTTGTCGTAAATCCAGAGATAGTCTCAAACAGAGCATCCACATAAGAAGGGATATCTTTGCACAGCCACAAAGGAAGTGCCCCTGCAATTGAAAGCACAACCCAACTCAGCGCAACCGCAACAAAGCCATCACGCGCATAAAACACTGTATTTTTTGGTTTCTTGTAAACAATAGTTCCTCCGCTCACACCTAAAATCACTGCACAGCAAAGGTAGGCCCATCCCTGAGCCTCTTTATATATCAGAGATACGATCCACGGCAAAACAAGAAACGCTGCTTCAAAACAAAGAATACAGCCTAAAAGATAAAGAATAAAACGCTTGTTCATACATTCACCTCTTAAGCTAAAATATCATGAATGTCATTCAAACCCTGATTTGTGGTGACGACGATGACTGTATCTCCTACCATGATCATATCTTTTCCTCGAGGAGTAATAATTTTATTCTTACGCACAATACAGCAAATCAAAAGATTCTTTTTTAATGACATTTTTTCAAACGGAATTCCAACTACATCTGAAGTTTCCTTAATTTTAAAGGCCAGCGCCTCAGCTTTTCCATTGATGATTCGATATAAAGTCTCGACATTGTTGCCACTGGCATTTTCCATCGCACGAACATATTGAAGAATACTGTTGGCAGTAATGTGCTTTGGCGATACCAAAGCACCCAGATTCAGCTTTTCAACAACATTTTCAAAAGAAATGCGATTGACCTTGGTTACACGCTTCGCTTTTGAATTTTCGCCCGCAAACAAAGACAGCATAATATTTTCTTCGTCAAAATTAGTCAATGCAACAAAAGACTGCATATATTCTAATCCTTCTTCTAACAAAACTTCTTCCTCAGTTGCATCTCCATTAATGATAACTGCATTAGGAAGCTGTTCACTGAGAGTTTCACATTTCTGACGATCTCGTTCAATAATTTTTACTTCAATTCCCATATTCATCAGCTTTTCAGCCAAATAAATCGCAATTGTACTTCCGCCAACAATCATTGTATTAGTCACTTGATTATAGTCAAAAGAAATCTTTTTAAAGAATTCAGCAGCCTTTTTCGCAGAAGCAATAAACGAAATCTTGTCTCCTCCCTGCAGGACGAAATTCCCATTTGGAATGATGACTTCTTCACCGCGCTCCACCGCACAAACTAAAACATCGCACAAAAAGAAAGAAACAATTTCCATGACTTTTCGATTATGGAGCACTGATTTTTCCGGCAGCTGAACACGTAGAAGTTCTACACGTCCTTTAGCGAATGTATCTGCCTTGATGGCAGAAGGGAAACGCAGAAGACGCGCAATTTCATCCGCTGCAGCCTGTTCAGGATTGATAATCATTGACAGCCCAAGTTCTTCGCGAATAAAACCAATTTCTGTATTGTAGATTGGATTTCTTACTCGCGCAATGGTATGACAGTTCCCTGCTTTTTTCGCAATCAAACAGCACAAAAGGTTCAATTCATCTGATGTTGTCACCGCTAAAAGAAGATCCGCCTCTTCTACTCCAGCCTCCATCTGAACCCCATAGCTGGCTCCATTGCCCACAATTCCCATAATATCCAACGAACTGGAAACACTTTCCACAAGCTTTGCATTAGTATCTACAACGACAATATCATGTCCTTCTTCATTCAAGGCACCTGCCAGTGTTCTGCCTACTTTTCCACATCCTACAATAATGATCTTCATAGTTATCCATCCCTTTTGGTATTAAACAAATTTTAATCCAATCTAAATACTTTGACAACACCATTATTCTTCATCTTAATCAATTCTTAACAAGAAAACAGGCTAATTTTGAGCCTGTCTTTTTTAAAGAGTTAAATTTTTCTGGATTTGTTCAATCTGAGATTCACTCAATCCCAGCACATTCGTGCAATATGTACAAATGCCCCCCATTTTTTCAATTTCATCCAGTGAAATTGTCATATATTCTTCAATCGCAGTGATCAAAGGATAAACATCTTTTTTCGTTTGATCGCTCATTGCATTGAATTCTTTCATCAGCTGTGGATCTGATTTCTCGTCATTGGTTCTCAGATAATCCTTCATGATAAAATCACGGTCAGCACCCATTAAGGAAAGCACAAGTGCCGTCGCATATCCAGTGCGATCCTTTCCCGCTGTGCAGTGAAACAAAACCGGAAAATTGTTCTGATCAGTCAAAAGAAGCAGGAATTCTCGATAAGCTTTCTGCGCAGCAGAATTATGGACAAAATCATAGTACTGATTTTTCATCACTCCAGATAAGTCTCGATCTAGCATATCAATATTTTTAGCACCTGAAGCTAATGCAGCCGCATCTGCCATCGGATCCAGACATACCGTATTCAATCCTTCTGGATTAGGGAACTCTTTTCTTTCATGCGCTCCTCTAAAATCTACAACCGTTTTAATTTCATTTTTTAGCACTTTTATATCATTTTCTGTACTGAACATCAATCTACCAGATCGAATCAACTGATCATTCATCCCTTTAAACTGAACAGGACGAACATTGTATACTTTTTCAAACTTCATAATGTAACCTCACACTGTTTCAATGTATCGAAAAGAATCCCATTTGTCAACAAGACAAAAGAAAACTCTCTTGCGAGAGTTTTCCGATTTGTTCAACTTATTCAGTAGCTACTTTGATACCAGGACCCATTGTAGTTGAGAGAGTGATGCTCTTCATATAAGTCCCCTTAACTGCAGCAGGTCTAACCTTAACCAGCTGTGCATACAGAGCCTTGTAGTTTTCAAGCAACTGTTCTTCAGTAAATGAGCATTTACCAATCAGACAGTTGATATTACCTTCTTTGTCTGTACGGTAAGTAACTTTACCCTTTTTGATTTCGTTAACTGCGTTAGCGATGTTCATAGTTACTGTACCTGTCTTAGGGTTTGGCATCAGACCCTTAGGACCTAGGATCTTACCAAGCTTACCAAGTTCACCCATCATATCTGGAGTTGCTACGATAACATCAAAGCCGAACCATCCGCCTCTGATTTCATCCAGCATTTCCTTACCACCTACGAAATCTGCACCTGCATCCTTAGCTTCCTGTTCCTTAGCACCCTTAGTGATAACCAGAACCTTCTGTGTACGGCCTGTTCCATGAGGAAGAACCATAGCACCACGGATCTGCTGATCAGCGTGACGAGGGTCAACATTCAGATTGAATGAAACTTCAACTGAAGCATCGAACTTAGCGATGTTAGTGCTCTTTGCCAGTGCAACAGCTTCAACTGCGCTGTAGCTCTTTGTCTTATCGATCTGCTTTAAAGCTTCTGCGTATTTCTTTCCTGCCATGTTCTTACTCCATTCCTTCTACAACAACACCCATATTGCGTGCTGTACCTGCAATAATTCTCATTGCAGCTTCTACATCATTTGCGTTCAGGTCTGGCAGCTTGTATTCAGCGATCTGTCTGCACTGTTCCAGAGTGATCTTACCTGCCTTAACAGCCTTAGGGCTTCCTGAAGCCTTAGAAATGCCTGCTGCTTCCTTAATCATGTGTGCAGCTGGTGTAGTCTTCAGAACATAGTCGAAGCTCTTATCTTCGTATGCTGTGATGATAACTGGTACTACTTTGCCCATTCTGTCACGTGTAGCATCGTTAAATGCAGTACAGAACTGAGGCATGTTGATTCCAGCAGATGCCAGCGCTGGTCCTGGTTTTGCCTGCCCGCCCTTGAACTGAAGCTTGCAGACTTTTGCAACTTTCTTTCTACTCACAAGACTTACCTCCATTAAAATTTGCTTGTGCTGTGGTTTTCTGAGCGAGTGCATACCGCTCTCCCACGCATGTTAAAAGCACTTCGAGAGTGCTTCAATAATATATCACTTCACAGATAGTGCGTCAAGCACAAAATGCTTTATTTTAAAGCTTTTTTTGAACTTTTTCATACACTTGTTCAAACCAGGCTTCAACATCTTCAAAGTTCTTTTCAAGTGCTGATTTTAAGCGCTCAGCAAGAGCTTCTGCCTGCTGTTTCTGCTTGAAAGTAATCATCTGTTTCTGTACCGCTTCTTCCAGTTCATCCAGATCCAATACTCTCACAGTCCCTCCTGGCTGATACACAACATCCACAATCAAATCAGTAAACCATGTATTTTCCCCATCAATAAAAACTTCATCGGCAATATCAAAATAAATTTGAAACAATTTCCCTGATGCATCAAACATCGCCGTTGCCCAAATATTTGAATTTCTCCATGCGCATTGAACCCACGTGATCCCTTGATTACAAATAACAAGTGCAGGATTGCCTACAGAAAATGGTTCACTGACCTGCTTCATATGAATGACACCACAGAAACAGTCTTCAAGCATAAACCAGGACAATTCTTTTTCTGTGATCATCATCCATGTCGCTCGTTTCCAACTTCTTTTATCCAGCATGATGCTTATTCCTCTTGTTTCTGTTTTGCGTTCATCCAGCTGCACGCAAATGCCCCTGCAGTGCCAATCCCTGTCAAATAAGCATAAAAGGCAGTCTGGAGCGTGTTGATTTTTCGAAATAGATCCATTCCAAACAGAAGCAGTCCAACAGCAGCCACGCCAAGAAAAACCACTCTTAATTCCTTTACCCTCAAAAATCCTAGCGTCTTTCCTCTTTTTCTGAGCCATCCAATATATTCTTCTTTATAAAGGGAGTAAGGTTCAATACAAATTGTTTCTTCATTTTCGTCATCAATTTCTTGAAGTGATTCTTTACGAAACCCGAAGCACTCCATCAAATTCTTCTTCATGATATTGTTGCTGATACAATGAAAAAGCACCTTTCTTGCATTCATACGATAAAACACAACATTCAGTAAACTTTCCATCAATTCATTTTCATGCATCATAACATCAAATCCATTGATTTCAATCACAGACTTTTCGATTTCTTTGAAAGATACATATCCTATCAATCCATCATTTTCTTTCCGCATTACTTTCCAGTAAACAGATGAATATGGCACATCACAAAACATCTGCAAATCTGCACGTGGTACCTCTTCAATAATCAAATGTTTCGTTTCCATACATGAGCCCCCTTACAGAAAACACAGCATTTCTGCTGTGCTTAGAAATTAGTATCCAGAAGTTTTTTCGCCTTCAATCAGTTTGATGGCAGAACTTGTTCCCAAACGATCAACACCCACTGCCAGATAATCTTCCATATCCTTGACAGAACGGATACCTCCAGCAGCTTTCATCTTTACATTAGGACCAATGTGCTTCTTGAACAAAAGAATATCTTCCATAGTTGCACCAGCAGTACCAAAACCAGTGCTTGTCTTGATGTATTCAGCGCCTGCATTTGTGACCGCATGACACATTGCAATTTTTTCTTCTTCGTCTAAGTAGCAAGTTTCAATGATAACTTTCAAAATGTGATCTCCGCACGCTTCTTTCAAAGCACGAATTTCATCTTCTACTTTTTTGTAGTCTTTGTTTTTTACATCAGCAATATTAACCACCATATCAATTTCATTAGCGCCATCCGCCAATGCAGATTTTACTTCTTCTACTTTAGAAGATGTACTGTTATAACCCAAAGGAAAACCAACCACAGTACAAAGATTAACTTTATCTCCATACTTTTCATTCAGACGCTTCAGATAGCACTGTGGAATGCAGATGGATGCAGTTCCATATTCAATAGATTCTTCGGCAATTTTCTGAATCTGTTCCCAAGTAGCTGTTGCCTTGAGCAGTGTATGATCAACATGACTTAAAATTTCTTTTGTATTCATAAAAACCTCCACGTTTTTCTCTACATCCAGTTTGGCAGTTCATGCTTAAAAAGTCAAGAAAAAGGGAGATTAATAATCCCCCTGAACTATCATTGCATCAATGACTTTCTGCATGCCTGCAATATTTGCAGCTGCAACATAATTTCTAGAATCCAAATCATACTGATTCATGGCATCTTCACACTGTGCATGTATCGCTTTCATGATGCCTTTCAGTTTTTCATCCACCTCTTCAAATGTCCAAGACAGACGCATGCTGTTTTGAGACATTTCCAGTGCAGACGTGGCTACACCACCTGCATTCGCTGCCTTTCCAGGGGCAAAAAGAATATCCTTTTCACGATAGACATGAATTGCCTCATTGTCAGACGGCATATTTGCGCCCTCTGCCACAAGCACACAGCCATTACGAATGATGCGTTCAGCACGTTCTTTATTGATTTCATTCTGTGTTGCACATGGCAAAACAACCTCAGCATTCAGCTCTGCATCATAGACGGAACCTTCATGATAAGTTCCATGTCCTGCCAGTGCAGGATAGTCGCATAAAGAACCTCTATTGATTTCCTTAATCGTCTTAACAGTATCCAGACAAAGGTTTTCATCAACGATGTAACCCTTGGAATCACTCATTGCAATAACCTTCAAGTCATTCTGCATTGCCTTCTCTGCTGCATAAATCGCAACATTTCCTGAACCTGAAACAATTGTACGCTTACCCTCTGGCGTCATGCCGTGCTTTTTCATCATTTCCAGTACAAAGTAAACTAGTCCATACCCAGTAGCTTGCTTACGCGCCAAAGAACCGCCATAGCTAAGCCCTTTTCCTGTTAAGACACCGCGTTCAGAAACACCTTTGATTCTACGATACTGCCCATAGAAATATCCGATTTCGCGTGCTCCTGTTCCCATATCACCCGCAGGAACATCCACATCTGGCCCAATATGACGATACAGTTCTGTCATAAAGCTCTGGCAGAAACGCATCACTTCAGTATCGCTTTTCCCTTTTGGGTCAAAGTCGCTTCCGCCTTTTCCTCCGCCGATTGGAAGTGTTGTCAATGCATTCTTGAAAATCTGCTCAAAACCAAGGAACTTCAACATTCCCATGGTCACAGATGGATGAAGACGAATTCCACCTTTATAAGGTCCCAGTACACTGCTGTACTGCACGCGATATCCACGGTTCACATGCACTTGCCCCTCATCATCCATCCAAGGAACTTTAAATGTGATGATTCTTTCAGGCTCGCACAATCTTTCCAAAATGGCCATCTTTTCATATTCAGGATGGCGGTCAAAAATCACTTCAACAGAAGTCAGCACTTCTTCCAGTGCCTGAAGAAATTCAGGCTGAGATGCATCCTTCACTTTGAATTCATTCAATACTTTTTCAATATAGCTGTTCATAAGAGATCCCCCTTGTATTATTTTACAACTCTATGAGTGTTCGTGCACACTTTCTTTTCAAAAAACAACATTTCCACAAAAGAAAAACCGGAATCATTTCCGGTTCATTCTTAAAGTTCAACTTTTTTCAAATCATTGTAGGAAATTTCAGTTGGTGTTTCACGTCCAAACAACGTACACAGGACATTTGCAACACCATTTTCATTGTCCATGGATTCAACCTTACCTTCAATGCCGCTCAGTGGACCAGACAGAATCTTCACACGATCACCAATTGTAAAGTCAACGTTGAGCTTACGTTCAGAAAGCCCCATACGACGCAGGATAGCTTCAATTTCATCTGGTGAAACAGGGAATGGCTTCGCGCCGCCGCCTGAAGATCCGATAAATCCTGTAACCCCTGGCGTATTACGAACAACATACCACGCTTCATCTGTCATGATCATTTCAACAAACAGATACCCAGGGAAAAGATTATGTGCCTTTTCAACAGGCTTACCATTCTTATATTCGATTTCTGTTTCTTCTGCAACAACGATGCGGAACAGGAAATCACTGATTCCCATTGTTTCTACACGCTTTTCCAGATTTTCTTTTACGCGGTTTTCATGACCGGCGTAAGTATTGACGACATACCACTGTTTTTCTTCCATACTTATGCTCCAATTCCAATCAATTTCAGAATGCCTGTGATGATCAAATCACTTGCGATGAAGAAAGCTCCAAACGCAAATACAAACAGCAGAACTTCTCCTGTATGTTCTGTAATATCTTTCACCTTAGGCCAGCGGATACGCTTGATTTCCTTGCTGATGCCACTCAGACTAAACCATTTCAACATCTTGGTTCCTCCTTATTTCGTTTCCTTGTGAAGTGTGTGCTGTCCACACTTTTTGCAGTATTTTTTCAGTTCAAGACGTTCAGCATGCGTCTTTTTGTTCCGATAGGTTGTGTAATTGCGACTCAGGCAGACTGTGCAAGTCAGAATTACTTTATCATCTTTTGCCACGACAAAAACACCTCCAAGTCTTCACTTGCTCATTTACTTTATTATAAAGACTTTTTCAAGTCAAACAAATCCTGAAAGAAGAACTTTTTATCGCACCTGCATCATTTTTTCGCGCTGTTTCAAAGAGCGTTTCAGCCATCCGCCATTTAAATAGTAGAGAATAAACAGCGTGCTTGTCAGCACCCAGGAAACAGGATAACAGAACAATGCTTCCAGTATAGTCGCTGTTGGGCCAAAGAAAATCCATACCATACGTGTCACACAAATTCCGCATGCTGTCATCAGCATCGGAATAATCGCATCCCCGCAGGCACGTATCCCGCTTGAATACACTTCAATAAAGATAAATGTAATCCAGGTTGGACACAAGAATTTCAAAATCTCCATACCAATGCGAATGACTTCCTGATCCGGTGTAAACAGACGATAGAACACGCTTCCTCCAACATACAATATGCTGCTTAGCAAAGCCGTGGATATCGCCAGCATGACAATGGTCTGTGTCATGCCTTTTTTAACTCGATCAATGTTTCCTGCCCCAAAATTCTGGCCGACAAATGTCATAACTGCAGTGCCAAAAGCACCTGTCATCATCCAAAACAAAGCATCAATTTTTCCAAAGGCAGTAAAGGCAGCTACAGTATCTGTTCCATAGCCATTGACTGTTGTCTGAATCAAAAGATTGGAGATGCTGTAAAGACACGATTGAATTCCTGCAGGAAGTCCAAGAGTAACAATACGCTTCATTGTCGTCATTTCACACTTCAATGCCTTTAGTTCAAACTGATAACAATCCTCTGTTTTTTTCAGCACAAACAATGTCAGTACACAGCTGAGAAGCTGTGAAAGTGTTGTTGCCAAACCTACTCCAAACACTTCCAGTCTAAGAACAACAACAAACACAATATCCAAAATGATGTTGCAGATGCAGGCTGCAATCAAAAAGTACAATGGTCTTTTTGAATCGCCAATAGCTCGAAGAATTCCTGCACCCATGTTGTAGATCAGCATCGGAACAACACCAAGGAAATAAATTCTCATATATGTAATGGAATACCCAATGATATCCTCTGGAACATTCATCATCTTTAAAAAGTCCGGGGCAAAGACAAAGCCAATCATCATCATGATGACACCACAGACCACCGCTAGAAACATTCCAGACTGCACACTGCGCTGTACACCATCATGATCACGTCTTCCATAAAACTGTGAAATAATGACTGTAGCCCCAGAAGAAACACCCGTAACAAAACCAACCAGAAGGTTGATCAATGTGCCAGTAGAACCACCTACTGCACCTAATGCTTCCTTCCCAACAAAATTACCCACAATCACTGCATCGACAGTATTGTACAATTGTTGAAAGAAAGTACCAAATAAAATAGGAAAAAAGAAAATCAAAATCTGTTTCCAGATTGTACCGTTCAGAATATCTGAACGACTTGCACGTAGTCTCATATTCTCTCCTTTACAAACCGAGTCGTTTTAAGATTCCTTTTTTTGTTGCTTCATCACAGAATGCAGCTTCCACTGCATTTTTTGTACATTGTTTTAAAATGTCGTCACTAATTCCCAATGATTTCATCTGCAGATGTTCATTGACAATGTTTGTTCTTGAAAACATCATGTTGTCTGAATTCAAAGTCACTTTACATCCTGCTTCCAGCATTTTGCGTACAGGATGGGCTGCATAATGACGCAGATCTCCTACATTGGAACTTACACAGACTTCCATTGGAATCTGTGAATCTGCCATCGCTTTCACCCATTCAGGACGATCTACACAATTAATGCCATGGCCAATGCGATAAGCTTTCATCTTTAATGCATCCAGCACATGAGAACCATCTCCCATTTCACCTGCATGAATCGTATATGGAATTCCATATTCTCTAGCTTTTTCAAACAACGGTGCATACTTTATAAACTCACCAGTGTTTTCATAACCAGCCAAATCCAACGCAACAACATATTTCCCTAAAGTTTCACGTGTTGCTTCCACTGTTTCCAGATTTTCTTTCATATTGAAAGAAGCATCGCTTCCTTTGTGCATCAAACAGTTGATCAAACGCACTGTAAGATCAGGAAAGTCTTGCTCTGCACGCACAATGCCATCCACCACAGCTAAAATTGCCTCTTTTTGAGACAATCCTGCCAATTGATGCTGCTGAGGGGCAAAACGAATTTCTGCATAAACAAGTCCCAGCTCGTTTAAATGCTCTGCCAGATAATAAATGCTATCTGACAAGTCTTCTTTCTCCTGCATTACAGCACACGGAAATTCAAACTTCTTCATTCGTTCTTCTCGTGTTGGATAATCATTTTTATACATCAGCGTATAATATTCTGCAAAGCTCATGGATGAATCAATCACACCTCGCTTCAAAGCTGTCTGATAAGCCCAAGGAAGATTCAGCGATCCATCTAAATGAAGGTGAAGTTCTACCTTTGCCCAGTTCATCTTAGTTCCACTCCTGCATCAATCGTTCTCTTAGTTTTTTCTTTGTTTCTTCATCACAGAACGCTGCATCCACTGCATTAAGTGTACACTGTTTGAGCTGTTCTTCACTCACTCCTATACTTCTAAGCATCGCATGTTCAACATGCAGATCAGTGCGCGAAAACATCATGTTGTCTGTATTAACAGTTACTTTCACACCTGCATTTAAAAGTTCTCGAATTGGATGAAGGGCATAATTTCTTTCTTTTCCGCAATTAGAGGTCACACAAACTTCCAGAGGAATCTGTGCCTTGACAACTTCATTCAGCCACTCTGGGTTCTGTACACAGTTGACTCCATGCCCAATACGAGAAGCACCCATCTCTATTGCTTCAACGACATGCACGCCCATCCCCATTTCTCCTGCATGGATGGTATATGGAATGCCATACTCCCTAGCCTTTTCGAACAATGGTGCATACAATTTAAAATCACCATTGTTTTCATAGCCTGCCAAATCCAAAGCACATACTCCTTTTCCAAGGAATTCTTTTGTCACTTCAATGGTTTCAAAATTTTCTTTCATGTTGACAAGGGCATTTTCACCCTTATGCATCATGCAGCAAATCAACTGAGCCGCCATCAAAGGATACGCTTCTTTAGCACGATTCAGTCCAGAAACAGCAGCTTCAACCACTTCATATTGAGTGAGTCCGCATTTCATGTGCTGCTGAGGAGCAAAACGAATCTCTGCATAAATCATCCCTTTGTCATTCAGCTCTCTTACTAAATCAAACACTGTCTGGGCAATATCTTCTTTATGCTGCATGACATCAATTGGACGATCAAACATTTTGAACGCCTCTTCCATTGTTTTGTATGCAGTGCAGTAAATCTGCTGATAATATTCCTCAAATGTCATTTCATTTTTAATGACACCACGCTTTTTGGACATTTCATACATCCAGTAAACATTTAACGAACCATCCAAATGAAGATGGAGATCAATTTTTGCAGTTTTCATTCTTCACTCCTCCAATATGTCTGTATCATATCTTTTTTTTACTTCATTCTCAATAGAAAAACGATGTTAAATCTCAACATCGTCTTCAGTCATTTCTTCAAGAATCAAATCAAACCCAGGATTTTCTTCCGCAGCTTCAGCCAGTGTCGTTAATATCAAATGTCCATAGTTTCCTAAATGCTCAACCATCACATCCCAGTACATCACATGAAGCGTCAGTGAAGAAAGTGTACTTGCACAATCATAGAGTGCATCCAGATTCATTCCATAATAATCAGGGAATGAAAGCAGTTCCTTCAGCAGCAGGTGTGTCTGCGTACGCTCTACGCACAATCTTCCATCCAGAATCAATTCCATCATTTGTCACCCACAATCTCTTCAAAACTTTCATAATGGTCATCTGTATAATAGATCAGACCATCATTGGAATATACAATGCGCTTTTCATTGCGATAGCCACCCTCATAATCAATATCACATTCATAGTACTGTCTTCCCTTTTCTTTTGGAAGCAGTCCTTCACGATTACCAAACTTGTCTCCGCCAATTGACATGCCTTCAGCTACATTCCAAAGATTTCCTTCATCTGGATTCCAACCTAAATCATAGGCTTCATTTTTGGTTAAGTAATTCTCTGGAAGACATTCAAATTCCATCAGATAGGCTACAACTTCATCTTTGGAAGAATACCAGCCATCCTGTTCTACAATCATTTCATCTGTGACTGTGTTTCCTGAATCATCCACCTCTGTACAGCCAGTAAAAATCCCTAGAAACAAAATTGCACTTAAAAGCCATTTCATCCATTTTTTCATGTTCATCACCTGTTTTTATGATACGTTGTTTTCTATTTCACTGCAAGATGACGCGAGAAAAAAGGCAATCCTGAGATTGCCTAAAGTCCTAATTTCTTTAATTCTTCGATCAAATGTTTTGCAATGATCTGATGTCCATCACGATGAGGATGCAAAGGTTCAAAAGGAACCCAGCCTTCTGTCAAAATAAGATAAGCAGTCTTCCCATATTTGATTTCAAAGCGTTTTTTAATGATTTTCATTTCTTCCGTAAACACACCACAAAATGGCTGAAGCAAAATCAGCATGGACTGTGGATGTAACCTCATAATAACATCAAGCAGTTCAAGATAGCATTCAACAAAGTGTTCTCCAGTATCAAACATATCATTCGCTCCATGATTAATCAAAATATAATCTGGTGAATCATATTCAACTTTTACGCCATCAAAACAATACGGATAGGACAATGCAGCTCTAGGAACACTCCCCTGACCAGAACGTGTCACTCCCACTGCACCATAGCCCATGTAAAGCGGCTCAAGATTCAACGCCTCTGCACTCAGCCAGGCATAACCTGCCATCACATCATCTTCATAGGGTCTGCCATGATATTTTGTTCCATTGGAAGTCTCTTCATCAATCAACACTCCCTCAGTAATGGAATCTCCCACAAATTCAATTGTTTTTCTGCGTATTTCTGGAAGCACTCCTGGAAGTGCGTCTACCCCAATCAGCTCAACACATCCACACAGTGGCTGATACCAGCGATGAGCTTTCTCAATCGCACTTTTAAACACAATCTTTGCGATATGATTTCCTGTTGTCTTTGTCTGGATGCGCAGATGTTTTTCAATTGGCACTTCTATCCATGCCCCATCATCTACACTGATCCAAAGATGTGGATAAGGCGGAATCAGCCATAGAGTTTCAAAATGCAAGATAACCATTGTGCCTTCAAAAGCAAGATAAAAATGAGATCCCGGAGCTGTCGTAACAGCTTTATCATCTGTTACTTGCCATCTGCCTACAAAACGCAAACTCTGATTAGTGCATCGAATCATCATCAACCCTCTCTTCTGTAATCGCAACTGTTTCTATCAGTGTTTCTTTTACACCATCCAGTTCATAGATATGGATCCGGTAATCATACACTTCATAATCTATTCGATATCGTGCTGTCGATGTGTCCCACATCTGCTGATTTGTTATTTTATCCAAACTCTTCTGTGCGCTTGACTCATCATAAATGTACACACAATCAGCTCCAGTATAAGACAAATCTTCAATAGCATATTCTCGGATTCCAAGATCACGAATGTTGTCTAAACTCATCTGTTCAGACGGTAAAACCACATTGATCCAAGTGTTGTACTCTCTCCATGCATATTCCGCTTCATAGTCAAAAGATGGAACATGATAATCAAAAGTATAAAACCAAGCTGAAACAGCTTTGATCAGTTCAGGTTCTCCCTCAACATAAATGGATGTATAGTATCCTGGGCGAACAACACCAGACCACGCAGTATCGATTACATTGTCCTGCTCATCATATAAGTGCAGTTCAAGCTCCACATATGTTTCTCCCTCATTGAACACATACAATAAAACATCTTCTCTATCTTTCACAATTTCATAGCTGATATTCTCAACTGATCCCTTAGATGTTGATGTTAAATAATCATAAAAATAAATCATTTCATCCTGCATGACAGGTTCTGGAACCATTGTTCCATTGAACATAAAAATACCAGCTGCAGTGATAGTCATTACTGCTATAGCAATAATCAGCACGACCTTTCTTTTAGAAGGCTGCACTGCTACGATTCGTTCCTTTTCAAGAGGAATTTCATACAATGGATCATACCAGTGTAAAATATAGCTTTTTTCACTTTCTTTATTTTTTAAATCAAATTTAAATGGTTTGTCTTGAAGCGTGGTTAAAAACTCAAGCCCATGTTCATATTCGTGAATGGATTGAATTGAATGACGATGCAGAATGCATTGTGCACCGATGGTATTGTTGATGATCCACTCTTCACAAACACCCACATGAGAATTGATAACCTCAATTTCTTCATTATACAAGATGGAGCTCAGTCCATAAGCTTCTTCCTGCTGCTTCATCATTTGCTTAGCTTTTGATATCTGAAAAGACAAAACAAGAAAAACAGGCAAAAGGACAATCAAGGACAGCATCATGACTGCAGCAAACGCAATCAAAGGTTCACTATCAAACATCGCAGTCAGTGATGCAGCCAGCAGAAATAATCCAAGCAAACATAGACTTATTTTTTTACTTTTTGAACTGACAAACTTGATCATTCTTTTATCCACTCCCGTTTTTAATCTACTGAACTTTTTTCAAAATCTGATTCATCGCCCATGATGCGCAAGCTAGCCCAGAAGCTGCCGGCACAAACACCATGGATGCTGGAGGAATTCGATCTTTACGAGTCGTTCCATCCGGATTTACTATTGTATTTTGTTTAATTGGTGTTTCACTGGAGAATACCACTCGTATTTTCCGTGTGTAGTTTCTTTTTTTTGCCAGTTGACGAAGTGCCTTTGCCAAAGGATCACCAGAGGTTTTATCCAAAGTTGTCACCTCAACTTTGGTTGGATCAAGACGATTTGCCATCCCCAAAGAACTGATACAAGGTATTTTTCTATATGCGCATGCTTGAATCAAATCCATTTTGGCACTCAGCGTATCAATGGCATCAATCACAACATCAATCTTCTGATCAAGTATCGAAACACATTCACGATCAAAAAAAGTTTCTATCAAGTCCACTTGACATTCCGGATAATAAGAAAGAATTCTTTCTTTCATGGCATGAGTTTTGCTTTTTCCCAGATTTTCAACAGTTGCCTGCATTTGACGATTCAAATTGCTTGGTTCCACCACATCTTTGTCCACCAAAATCAGATGTCCCACACGACTTCTGGCAAGAGCTTCTGCAGCATAGGATCCGACTCCTCCAACCCCAACAATCATGACTGTGCTGTTTTGAAGGGCTTCAAGTCCTTCTTTTTTTATCAGCAATTCAATTCTTTGAGACGCTTCACTCATGCAGCCACTCCTTTACTTTTTGAATCAATTGTTCTTTCCATCCATCTTCAAACACATCAAACCACACAACAGGAAACTGATTGTTGAACCAAGTGTACTGTCGCTTCGCAAACTGTCTAGAATGAATTTGTATCGCTTCAATGACTTCTTCTTCTGTCATTGTTCCTTCAAAATAGCCTTTCCATTCCTTGTACCCAATGCCTTGCATGCTTTGATCTTCAAAAGAAATTCCTTGAGATAAAAGGTGTTCTATTTCTTGTTTCAAGCCATTTTTCTGCATTTTTCTAACACGCTGATTGATTCTTTCATACAGCAGCGCACGATCACAGGTCAATCCAAGAATCAGTGTGTCATAAATCATTTCTTTCTTCTGAGCTTCAATGCTTTCAGTCTTTGTTTTGCCAGTTGAAGCTATTGCACAGGCACGAATCAGACGTTTGCGATTGTTAGGGTGAATCGTTTCCAGTGACTTTTCATCTTTTTCTTTCAAATAGCTAACCAATTCTTCATTTGTCATCTTTTCATAAAGAGTTAAATCCAATTCTTTTGAATCAGTCTCAAATTCATAGTCATAGAAGCAGGCTTTCAAATAAAGACCTGTTCCTCCGCAAAGCACCGGAAGCTTTCCCCGTGCAGAAACGGCATCAATTGCTTCTCTTGCCTGTTTTTGAAACAGCGCAACGCTGTAATTCTCTTTTGGGTCCAGAACATCCAGATTGTGATGAATGATTCCTTTCATTTCTTCTTCAGTAATCTTTCCCGATCCAATATCAAATCCCCGATACACCTGAATTGAATCTCCGCTGATGACTTCCCCATTCAGTAAAATAGATAAATCAACTGCCAGATCACTTTTCCCTACTGCCGTTGGGCCTGTAATAACCAATACTTTCTTCATCGCTTAAAGTCCTTAATCAACTGATTCTGACTGATCAAAATAAACGTTGGACGCCCGTGAGGGCAATGGTAAGGCTGATCACATTTCTTCAATGAATTCACAACCTCCTGCATTTCCTCGTAAGACAGCACACGATTAAAACGGATGGAATGATGACACGCCATCGTTGCAATTCGATCTTTATTTAAATCTGTCGGGTTCAGACTCTTTTCACTGTCAAACAAATCAATCAAATCCTGAAGAAATGCCGTTTCATCCACTTTCTGCATCCATAATGGAATACTTCTTGCAAGAAGTGTTGTCTGTCCAAACGATTCCATCTGTAATGGGAATATTTTCAGCAATTCATTCAGTTCATCCAGACGATGCATGACATTTGCACTTGCCTGCACCATCACAGGTACAAGCATATCTATCATGGTTTCTTCCTGCTCATCAAACTGTTTTCTAAACTTTTCATAATTGACTCTTTCTTGAGCAGCGTGCTGATCAATGATGTACAAGCCCTCTTCTGATTCTGCTAGAATGTACTTTCCATGCAGCTGAGCTAATGGATTCATCACCGGAAATGCCTTCTTTTCTGTTGAAAATGGGTGTGCTGATTCTTCAACAGAAAGTATTTCTTTCTGCATTTCTGGATGCTCATCCAGCACAAAAGCTGACTGAGCATAAATCTTTTCTGTTGTCTGAAACACTTCTGATGACATAGGCGAATGAACTAATGTTTTTTCTGACTCGCTCTTTTGAACATGCTGATAAGAATTTTCTGGTTTTTTCACAGCAGTTACTTGTGGAGAAGCAAACTGTGCCTTTAGACAGTTTCTGACAACATCCTGAATCAGATACTCCAGCTGCTGCTGTTTTGAAAGACGAATTTCCCACTTGCTAGGATGCACGTTCACATCTACAAGCCGTTCATCCATTGTAATATTTAAAACAACAATTGGATAACGTTCATTGAACAGATACGAACGATATCCTTCAAGAACTGCCTTTGGCAGCCGATAGGATTTGACCATACGTCCATTGATAAACAAATGAATGTAATTCTTATTCGCACGAGTCAAATGAGGCAAAGAAGCCAATCCAGTGATACGATAATCAAAGTCTTCCCCTTTGACTTCAAACGTATTTTTTAGACAATCCCTTCCATACACCTGAACCATCACTTCTTTTAGTGATCCCATACCACTGGTCTTTAGCACTTCTTTGCAGTCTATCACTAAATGAAAAGCAATTTCAGGGTGAGAAAGGGCAAACTTCTGAACATTGTCCTGTATAACCGCAGCTTCATAGTGAGAGGATTTCAAATGTTTAAGACGCGCTGGTGTACGTTGAAACAACCCTTCGACAACAATGGTTGTACCCTTGGAAGAAGGACAGTCTGTCACATCCATCATTTCTCCATATTCCACTTTAACCTGTGTGCTTTCATGACCATCACACGTCAAAAGCGTTGTCTTAGAAACAGAGGCAATTGACGGCAGAGCTTCTCCTCTAAATCCAAGCGTAGAAATCGCCCACAAATCATCTGTTGTACGAATCTTGCTGGTAGCATGACGAGAAAATGCTTTTTGTGCATCTTCACGATCCATGCCATCTCCATTATCAATAATTTCAATTCGTGAAATTCCACCTTCCAAACAGTGGATTTCAATTCTTGTCGCATGTGCATCAATTGCATTTTCAATCAGCTCTTTTACAATTCCACCAGGTCTTTCAACAACTTCACCTGCTGCAATCATATTGGACAGCTGCGTATCCATCTGATAGATTTTTGACACTTTGTTCACTCCTTCCACAAAGCAAAAAGCCTGCAACACTGCAGGCTAGCGTCCAGAATTTCGAACACACTTCTTCAAGAAGCTGATCTTATCCTCAAATTTTCCAAATCCAGTCATGCGCCATGCCCAGTTTGGATAACCGACCGTACCTGGTGTATTCAGTCTTGCCTTTTCAGTCAGATTCAATACATCACACATCGGAACTATCGCATATTCAGCTTTAGAATCCATTGAATATGCAATGAAATTTTCACTCAATACTGGATAGCGATAATTGTTTTTCTTAAAGTATTTGCGAATCTTCACTTTTTCGCTTTCTTTCTGTTCAGCTACCCAGCCTCTAATGGTCTGATTGTCATGAGTTCCTGTATAAATAATCAGATTCTCAGGATCTTCCGGCATCGATTTTGAATTAAAAGTAAACTGAACAATACGCATTCCTTTAAAATTGAAATGATCTCTTAATGTAATCACTTCCGGTCTTAAATCTCCTAAATCTTCCGCTACAATTTTCATCTGCGGATATCTTTCAAACAGCTCATCAAACAATTCATAGCCAGGAGCTTCTACCCACTGTCCTTCAATCGCAGTTGGACAGGATGCTGGAATCTTCCAATAAGTATCAAATGCACGGAAATGATCAATTCGTATAATATCGAATAGTTCTGCACTGTAAGCCAAACGATCCATCCAGAAATTGAAGTGATCGTCTCTCAGCTTTGTCCAGTTGTAGATTGGATTTCCCCATCTTTGACCAGTAGCACTGAAATAATCTGGAGGTACACCTGCAATAAATTCAGGACGGCCATCATCGTCTAATAGAAAACTCTGCTGAGATGACCAGACATCTTCTGAATCAATCCCCACATAGAAAGGTACATCCCCAAGAATTTCAATTCCTTTTTTGTTGGCATAGTTTTTCAGTTTCTTCCACTGACGATACAGCGTAAACTGAATGAACATTTCATAACGTATATTTTCTTCATATTCCTGGATGACTTCTTCATCTCTGGTATGAATCCACTGCTTGCACTCTTTTGGCCAATCATTCCAGCACTGCATGCCATTGGCTTTTTTCAAAGTCAGAAACACTGCATAAGTATACACCCATGGCTGAGAAACAAACTGACGATATTCCTCATTTTCTTTAAAACGCTGAAATGCTTCTCTCAAATATGGCTGACGATATGCACGAACAGCTTCATAATCAATGGTTTTTTCATCTTTTCTAAATGAGGGAACCTCATCAATCAATCCTTCTTTTGCAAGAAGATCAAGTGAAATATAACATTCATCCATTGCTTTGGATGAATAAGGCTGATAAGGACTGTTGCCATAACCTAATGGATTCAATGGCAGAATCTGCCAGATTGTCATGCCAGTCTTTTTCAGTAAATCAACAAACTCATAGCTTTTTGGACCAAAATCGCCAATTCCAAATCGATTTGGCATCGACTGAATAGGCATCAATATTCCTGCTTGTCTCATATGTTGGACTCCTTAAAATTCCCAATTATTATAGCATACTCTCTTTCATATGTCCCTAATTTTATTCACGGGAAGACAGCAACTTCATAGAGAAACAGTTTGACTCAGTCAAGCCGATTCTTTTCAAACAGCCCCAGCATTTCTTTAGAGCCAGTTACTTCCATCAAAATTCCTTTTTCAAGATGATCCAGTTCTTTCACATCTGCATTCTCTTTTAAGCTCTGAAGCACAGCCATTCTATGATACGGAATAATTCCTGTGATAGTTCCGCTTCTTTCATACAGACGACAATCAATTTCTCTCAGCAAATCATCCAAATGAATCATTTCTTTTGCGCTGATGCACAGCACATGTTCGTCTATGGACTCCATCAAATCACACTTGTTGTAAACAGTCAAAACAGGAACCTGATCAGCACCTATTTCCTCAAGCGTTTTTCTTGTCACTTCCATTTGTGCATCCCTAAGAGGTGAGCTTCCATCTACCACTTGTATCAGTAAATCCGCTTCTTTTGCATAAGACAGCGTACTGTGAAATGCCTGAATCAAGGCATGAGGCAATGAGCTGACAAAACCTACAGTATCTGATAAAAGAAACGTTTTTCCCGAAGGAAGCACACATCGACGTGTACTGGTATCCAGTGTCGCAAAAAGCATATCCTTCTCAAACACTTGTTTCTCTTCAGGGGCATTTTGAAGCTTTAAAATGGCATTCATCAGTGAACTTTTGCCTGCATTGGTATATCCTACTAAGGCCACTCGCTTCAAGGGAGAATTCATGCGTTTTGCTGAACGAAGTTTCGATTGTCTAGACAATTCTTCCAATTCTTTTTTGACAACACTGATTTTCTTTTTGATGCCTCTTTGCTGAAGCTGAAGTCGGCCTTCTCCTTTTCCGCGGTTTTTCACACCAGCTCCACCTCTTTGCTGATCCGAAGAAAGATCGTTTTGTGACAGCTTCGGCAAAAGATAATTCAAACGTGCCATTTCTACCTGAAGCTTTGCTTCTTTTGTTCGAGCACGCCGCGAAAACAAATCAAGAATCAATGTTGTGCGATCAATCACTTCACATTCAAGAAGATCAGAAATTGCCTGGACTTGCCCAGCACTTAAATCATGAAAAAACACCACACAATCTACCCTATGAGCCTCAACACGCTCTTTCAGTTCCATGATTTTTCCACTGCCAAGGCAAGTTACTCGATCCATATGTTCCAGTTTCTGTGTCAGTTCATCTACAATTTCAATTTCACATGCTTCCGCAAGTCCTTTGCATTCTTCCATCACTTCATGCAGATTCCACTTTCGAAACGATTCATTGCATCCTGATAATATTCCTTTTCTCACGTCATATCCTCACTCTTTCTTTTATTATAGACCAATTTTATTGCACTGATTAGTCATAAAAGAAAAACTGTCCGAAGACAGTTAATGTGTTTCGTTGTACCACAGCGGTTTATCTGTTTCCATTGCCTGCTGTACAGTATTGAATTTAAATCCGTATAATCTTTGAAACAGTTCTTTGTTGTTGATGCGCACCATCAGATTTCCCTTATGCTTCACTTCAGCTTTCGGAAAGAGTCTTTCCAGCTGTTCAGCTTCACTGACTTCCACTACACATTCAAATCTAAGCTGCAGACAGTGATTTAATATTTTCATTAATGAGCGGCTATCCAGATAGACAATTTCCTGAATCGTCAGCACACCCTCAACAAGATACAGCACTGCATAGCCGCTAATTTCTCCCTGAGTGTCATAGCAAACAACAATTTTTCCACCCTGAGCTTCCACTTCATAAGACAAATCTCTGAAATAAACTTCATCACGAACCATCACGCCATCAAATTTAGATGTGAACTGTGAATACACTTTGACAAGGTTTTTAAAGTCAAGCCGATATGTCACTCCAGTATCTGCCATCTGAGGAACATCAGAACGTCTAATCAGAAGTTGTTTTCTTCGATACACCACATCAAATCCAAACTCTTTGTACATTTCTGGATCATATGCTTGTATCACTGTAACCAGTTCCTGATGTTCACACTCATCCAGCACAACCTTCATCAACTGATGAAAATAACCTTTTTTACGCTGATCAAGGCGTGTCACAGCACCTGCAATCATAGATGCCTGAATCATTCTGCCATGAAGCATCATCCAGTGAGGAGTTTTAATCAGCGAAGAAATCACCTGATTCTCTTCTTTCAAAACAAATGCATATTCATCTTTGTAATATCGATCAAAAAAGAATTTTGTATATCCTCCATCATCAAATGAAAAAGCTTCTTTCCACAAAGCATGAATCTGTTCCTTATCTTTCACTGCTGCTTTCGTTATCATCTTCTCCACCTGCCCTGCACAAACGATATTTTTCAATCATAAAACTTGGATGATAGGCTTTCTTTGCCTGTCGAAGATTTTCTATTCCCATGTCATCTTCACGATTGACATACTGAAAGTTTGGAAATTCATGAATCAGAAATTCCCTCATCATTGCCTGATAAAGTCCACGTATAGATTCATCTGCCTTCTCGATATTTTCCTGACACATTCTTTCACTTAGAACTGAACCTATCGCAAAGGCTCTTACTTTTCCATCAATGCGAATCAGCCCGCCTCTGCATGGCAGTTCACTGAAATGGTGCAGAATACGAGAAATCCCCAAAAGTTCATAATGAAGCTTGACATCCCCATCAGATTCAAAAGAAGAAAGATACTCAATGCAGTCATTTACGTTTTCTTCTGTGATGGATTCATAGCTCCATCTGTCTGCCATTTCCTTATAAAAAGCGTTCAAATGATTTCTCTTCTTCTGCAGTTTTTTCCCGGCAAAAGACTTGAGTGCTTCTACTTCATAAACATAATCATCAGCAGCACATTCATGACATCCGCAGTATTCAGGATAGATTTCAAGCACTTTTTCCATCATTTCCTTGGTAAAACAGCTCAGTACAAATGGACATTGATAGCGATCAAAAATGCTTTTTGCCTTTCGAAGTGCCTGTTCAAAATACTGAATTTCACACAATGGCATATAGAGAAACATCTGCCCCTGATAAATCCCAAGAAGCAAAAGATAGTCTTTTGTGCAATACTGAAACAAAGGATAAAGTTCTGCCCATTGAATCATATTGATCAAATTATGATTGGATTCTTCATAACCTGCTAAATCAAGATATTTCTGAATCACAGGAAGATCTTCCAATGTAACCAGTTTAAAATCAGCTTCAAGTTCAAGCTTTGTCATGTTCAATTTCCTTTTCTGTGTATTCTGCATCAATAATGACAGCTGATTTCTTTCTGTCAGTGACAAATGCAGCTGAAGTATCCTGTTCACTTTCCCTTAGCAGTTTCTTTGTCTTCCATGAGGTATAAAAAAGAAACAAAGCCAATGCTGCCAGAAGCAAAAGAACCAACGGCCAAAAAGTCATTAGTGCCCAGACAAATAAAACAGCATATGCAATTTTCATGATTGATTCCATGAAATCACCTCAGAATTATTATATCCCTTTTTCTGCATCGTGCATAGAAACACGCTCATTTTGACGTTCACGAATTTCTGCAGCAAGATCCGTCAATTTTTTCAAACGGTGTTTCATTCCCGATTTGGAAATAGAAACCCCTGTTTCTTCTTCATATGCTTCCGTGAGTTCGTTCAAAGAAGCTTCTGGACAATTTAACCGCAAATAGGCAATTTCTTTGAACTTTTCGTCCATGTGTGTCAGCATTCCCAAACTTTCAAGATACAAAATATCTTCCACCTGTTTTCTAGCTGCTGCAATGGTTTTAACTTCATTGGCCAGTTCACAGTTATCTAAGCGTGTCAGATTGTTTCTGAAATCTCGGGTAATGCGAATATCTTCAAACTTCATCAATGCCTCTGATGCAGCAATACAGCGTAAAAAATCTGCAATTTTATCCGCTTGTTTGCAATACACCACAAAGTGTTTTCTTCTTTCTATAATCTTTGAAGGAAGATCAAAGCGGGCCATCAGCTTTTGAATAAAAATCGCATGAGTTTCTTCAAGGCAGGCAATTTCCATGTGATAGTTAGACTTCGTCGGTGCATTCACACTCCCTGCAGCCATGAACGCACCTGCCAAATACGCTCTAGCACAGCAATCTTTTTTCACCAATAAATACGCAGGATGCTCTTGAAGACCTTTTTCAGTCAGGATACCAAGCTCATCCAGAATTTCTTTGACATGAGAAAGAACACGAATCTGATAAATATAATTCTTTTTCAGATTCATCTTTCTAAGTACACTCAATTCTGTTTCAACCTCAAATTCTTCTTTCAGCATCTTTAGTGTGCGCTTGGCAATCGTTGCATTTTCTGTCTTGATAACCAGCACCATCCCCAACGACGAAAAGGTCAAGGTGGAACACATCTTGATCAGTGCACTTAACTGAGCTTTCTGACAGCACTCTTTCAGCTCATTGAGTGCTATTTCACTTTTGACCTCCGTAGTAAAGGACATCCTTGTTCATCCTCTCTAAAATCACTTCAAGACTTTTTCTGATTTTTTCTGAATCATGTCGAACCAGATCCTTTGAAAAATCCAGCAAAGGACACTTCATGACTTCATATTCATGCTTTTCTTCACTCATAAGCACTTCCATGCTTCCTTCTTCGTGATATCTTTTTAAAATTGTTTCAGGAATGATTTCATCAGCCATCACAACCATGTCTACATCACTTCCATGGTGATGAAATGCAGCAACATGGTCTTCCATTGTATAGCCATCTGTTTCTCCTGGCTGTGTCATTGCATTGCAGTAGTATACCACTTTTGCCTTTGATTTTTCCAGTGCTTCTTTAATTTCAGGGATAATAATATTTGGCAGAATGCTGGTGTATACAGAACCAATCCCCAAAATTACCACATCTGCATCTAAAATAGCCTGTATTGCAGCAGGTGTCGCTTTCACTTCCTCTTCATAAAACACTTCATTGATTCGATTGGAAATATCCGGAATATTTGATTCTCCGCGCACAATCGTTCCATCATGCATTCTCGCAAACAGTGTAATGACTTGAGATGTTGCAGGAATAATCTCTCCTCTTACATTCAGCACTTTGCAAAGCGTAGAAATGCTTTCCAGAAAACTGCCGCAGGACTGTGTCATTGCTGTTAGAATCAGATTTCCTAAATTGTGTCCCATGACATCTTCTTCTTCAGAATCCGCAGACTCAAAGCGATAATCCATCAATGTTGACAACAACGTTTCTGATTCACCCAACGAAATCAGTACATTGCGAATATCGCCCATCGCAGGAATATGAAAACGTCTGCGAAGTCTTCCTGTACTGCCGCCATCATCCGCAACAGTAACAATGGCTGCAATATCAATGTTTTCTATCTTTTTTATTCCTCTTAATATTGCAGATTGACCATGTCCTCCGCCAATGACAACGACTTTACGCTTAGTCATGGTAAATCTCCTGTTTATCTCTATGTTCTTTAAAACAGTGGTACTGGTCTTTATAATGGTTATATAGATAATTGGTCACACTTACAGAACGATGCTGACCTCCTGTACAGCCAATCGCAACGGTAAAATGATTCTTGCCCTCTTTGACATATCTGTCAAAGGCAAAATCCAGAAATGATATCATCCTTGCACAGAATTCCTTCGTTTCAGGCTTATCCATGACATAATTGTACACACATTCATCATCGCCAGAATATGGCCTAAGTTCCACTTCCCAGAAAGGGTTCGGCAAAAAACGAACATCTAACATACAGTCTGCATCCATCGGCACACCATGCTTATAGCCAAATGAAATAAAGCTGATTGTAAATACTGGCTTGTTGGAAAGAGAGAAATAATCCTGCACTTTGTTTTTCAATTCAGAACTGGTTAAAAAAGTAGTATCAATGACATAGGTTGCCTTGTCTTTAACACTTTGAAACATTCTTCTTTCTTCTTCAATTGCTTCTTCCAGTGTATGGCACACATTGCTGCTGAAAAGCGGATGATTTCTACGCGTCAATTTATATCGATGCAAAAGCTCTTCATTGGATGCATCCAGAAAAAGCACTCGCACATCCATATCACAACCTGTAAGAATATGCAGAAACTCAGGAAAGTCTTTCGCAGAAGTAGAAAGTACAATCGAATTGTATCTAGTATCTGTACTGCCTTCAATCATATCCACCAAAGCACTGAGCAGCTGCACAGGAAAATTCTCCATGCAGTGATATCCCATGTCTTCAAGTACACTTGTTGCACTGGATTTGCCTGCACCAGACATGCCGCTTACTAGAATTACTCGTTTCTTCATCTTGCATCACCTTACTTTTATCTTATTCTAACATGCTTCATCTTACATCACAATTAGACAAGAAATCATCTTCGACACAAAGTGATATTTCTTTGATTCTATGATAGAATAAATAAAGCTGAGGAGGAAAGCTATGAGCCAAGACCCAAAAAAGATGATTCTGAATTCACTGAAAAACTGCATCAATTCCGAATTGGACTTTTCTTCTTTCTGTGAAGAGTTCTGTTTTTATTATCTTTATTTGGATGAAGGTTCTTTTAAATCCTCTTGTCATCCACTTTTTGAGTCTGCAACGGATTTTCTGATTTACAGTCAGCCTATTATTACTCCAGAAACAATTTTATCCGCATCTGATTTACTGGAGTTAATCCAATCAACTTATCAGCAGCTTCTCAAATTAGAAAACTTTGATATTCAGTAAGACCTTACAGGTCTTTTTTTTATGCATCATGTTTTGTGTTATCTGTCCAGTGATGCTTTCCGCTGCTTCATATTCTGTCATTGAAGCAAGACAAGGAGGGATAACATGCTTCACAAAAACAAATGCTGTTGTGATGATGACAGCTGCTTCGAAAGAAGCGAAAGACTTTTCCAAGATAAAATGAATAACTGGAATTGCGGATGCAAGAGCGCAGACTGTTCATGCAATGATCATTCTCGCTGCGATGATGCTGATAAAATGCCTCACAGACATGACTGTGATCCAACAGACGACATGGCATTAGCAATGGCTTATGTAAAAAGGCAAAAACTTAATCTGCGCACTTTAAAAGACTGCGATGATGCATTGAAATCAGGTACTTTATTTGATGAACTGGACCTTCCATTCACAAGAGGTGATTGCGATGATTAATTCAAAAGCACTCTATCTTCTTCAAAGCAATGATTTCTGCATTCAGGAGTTAACCCTTTATTTGGACACTCACCCAGAAGACCGCACTGCAGCACATCTTCTTAGCAAGCATCTAGAAATCAGAGATGAACTCAAACATGCTGTTGAAAACGAAATGGGACCACTAACAAACTATGATCATGAGACAAGAGACTGGCGCTGGATCAAAGGACCTTGGCCATGGGAAAGGGGGACAAACTAAGATGTGGATTTACGAAAAGAAACTTCAGTTTCCAGTGAACATCACAAAGCGTGATCCTGCAATGGCAAAGGTGATTATCTCTCAGTTAGGAGGACCAGATGGTGAACTGGGCGCATCCAATCGCTATCTTCATCAGCGATACGCTATGCCATATGATGAGATTAAAGCCCTTCTTACCGATATTGGTACAGAAGAAATGGCACACGCAGAAATCATTGCCGCTATGCTTCATCAGCTGACGGATGGTTCCTCAGCGAAAGAACTTAAAGAAGCAGGCATGGATGCCTACTACACAGATCACACAACAGGTATCTGGCCTCAATCTGCAGGCGGAATTCCATTTGATGCACTCACCTTCCAATC
>JAFQKG010000132.1 GCA_017397025.1 Erysipelotrichaceae bacterium
TATGAATGAAAAAATGATGAGAAAATACGCCAACATGCTGGCAAGAGTAGGAATCAATGTACAGCCAGGACAAAAAGTACTGGTGGAAGCTTGTGTAGAAGGGTATGAATTTGCCAATCTGTTTGCAGAAGAAGCTTACAAAGAAGGGGCAAAAGAAGTAGTGATTCATTATCTGGATCAGGCATTTTTGAAGACAAAGGCTCAATATCAAAGCGCAGAAGAAGTGAAGAAGATTCATCCATGGCAAAACGAAATGTTTCAAAGCATATTGGATGAAGGCGCATGTACGATTCGTCTTCAGGGAGTGAATCCAAAACTGATGGAAGATGCTACAGAGGCTCAGGCTAATGCCATTTTTGGATGGATTGATGGTATGCGCAACATCATGAGAAAAGCAGCCCGAGAGCAGCATTGCCAGTGGTGCATTGCCATGGTGCCTACTTTATCATGGGCAGAACTGCTGTTTCCTGAAATGGAAAAAGAGGCAGCTCTGGACAAACTGTGGGAAACACTGTTGAAACTATGCTATATCACTGAAGACAACGATGTGGCTGAAGTCTGGGAAAAGAAAAATCAACTTAAACAGGAACTGGGAAAGAAACTGGATGCACTGCATTTAAAGGCACTCCATTATACGGCATCCAATGGAACAGATTTGATGGTTGAACTATGCGAACACAGTCATTTTTCTGCCAGTGCTCCAAATATGAAAATTCCATTCAACGCCAACATTCCAACTGAGGAGATTGCTACTTCACCTTACAAATATGGAACTTCTGGAGTAGTTTATGCAACTCGTCCATTGCTTCTGGGAGGAAAGAAGATTGAAAACTTTGGTTTCCGATTTGAAAAAGGAAAAGTAGTTGAAGTGATGGCGGATGCGGGAAAAGAAATGCTGGAAAATCTGATTCATACAGATGAAGGAGCAGCTTATCTGGGAGAAGTAGCTTTAGTCGAATACAGTTCTCCTATTTCTCAAAGTGGTTTAGTGTACTATACAACGCTGATTGATGAAAATGCGAGCTGTCATTTAGCCCTTGGAAGGGCGTTAAGCAATTCTTTAGAAACCAAGGAATTCTTCAATGATTCATCAATTCACATTGATTTTATGATGGGGACTTCTGATATGAACATTGATGGCTTGACAGAAGAGGGTGTATGGATTCCAGTCTTTAGAGATGGGAATTTTGCATTGTGAAAAAAAGCTCAAAAATTCTTGAAGAATGAATCTGAAAGTCATACACTTAAAGAGAAGAAAGCGGAGGAAAGAGTATGAGTGAAATGATGTGGGCACTGGTCAAAGAAAAAGCAGAAAAAGGACTTTGGCTTAAACGTGTTCCAGTTCCTGAAACAGGAAAAAATGATGTAAAAATTAAAATTCATAAGACAAGCATCTGTGGAACAGATGTTCATATTTACAATTGGAATCAATGGGCACAAAACACTATTCCAGTCGGTTTGACTGCTGGACATGAATATGTCGGTGAAATCGTTGAAGTAGGAGAAAATGTGGAAGGCTTCAAAATTGGAGAACTGGTCAGCGGAGAAGGGCACATTGTATGTGGGAAATGCCGTAACTGTCTGGCTGGACAGCCTCATTTATGCCGTCATACAAAAGGTGTTGGCGTCAACCGCAATGGTGCATTTGCGGAATACCTGGTTATTCCAGCATCCAATGTATGGAGATGTTCTCCAAAGATTCGAGAAGAATTATATTCCTGCTTTGATCCGCTGGGCAACGCTGTTCATACTGCACTGCAGTTTGATATGATTGGAGAAGATGTACTGATTACTGGTGCAGGACCAATTGGATGCATGGCAGCTGCCATTTGCCGACATGTTGGCGCAAGAAATGTTGTCGTAACAGATATGAATGATTACCGTTTGAATCTGGCCAAAGAGCTGGGTGCAACACGTACTGTCAATGTCAAAGAAGAAAAGCTGGAAGATGTCATGAAAGAGCTGGGCATGAAAGAAGGTTTTGATGTTGGTCTTGAAATGTCAGGGGCACAGTCAGGCTTCCAGAATATGGTCGATACCATGAAAAACGGCGGTAAAATCGCTGTGCTGGGATTACAGAGAGCAGATGCTCAGATCAACTGGGAAAAGGTGATTTTTAATCAGTTGACCATCAAGGGAATCTATGGGCGCCAGATGTGGGAAACATGGTATAAGATGGATATGATGCTTCAAAGTGGTCTGAATGTGGACAAGATCATTACACATCGTTTCAAAGCCCAGGATTATGAAGAAGGATTTGCCGCAATGAACAGCGGCTATTCAGGAAAAATTGTGCTGGACTGGTCAGAAATGCACGATTGGAAGGGAGAATAACATGAATCGTCAAGAGGCGTTAAAACATTTTCATGAAGAAGTAGAAAATATTAAGGAGGCAGGGACATTCAAAGGTGAAAGCCCAATTGTTTCTTCTCAGTCTGCTCATGTGACTTTGGCAGATGGGCGTGAAGTACTCAATATGTGTGCCAACAACTATCTGGGGCTGGGAAATGACCCTCGTTTGATTGAGGCAGCAAAAAGAACTTATGATGAAAAAGGATATGGTCTGGCATCCGTTCGTTTTATCTGTGGAACACAGGACATTCACAAGCAGCTGGAAAAGAAAATCAGTGATTTCTTAGGAATGGATGACACCATTCTGTACTCTTCCTGCTTTGATGCCAATGGCGGTTTGTTTGAAACGCTTTTGACAGCTGAAGATGCCATTATTTCAGATGAACTGAATCATGCCAGTATCATTGATGGTGTACGACTTTGCAAGGCAAAGCGCTATCGCTATAAAAACAATGACATGACTGATTTGAGAGCTCAGCTGGAAGCTGCTGATGCTGCAGGAGCACGAATCAAGATGATCGCAACAGATGGTGTTTTCTCTATGGATGGCATCATTGCTGACTTGAAATCGATTTGTGATCTGGCTGATGAATTTGATGCCCTAGTGATGGTCGATGATTCCCACTCAGTTGGTTTTGTCGGCAAGACTGGACGAGGAACAGCTGAATACTGTGGTGTTCAAGGAAGAGTAGATGTCATTACAGGAACTTTAGGAAAGGCGCTGGGTGGTGCCAGCGGCGGATATACAAGTGCACGCAAAGAAATCGTTGATTTGCTTCGCCAAAGAAGCCGTCCATACTTGTTCTCCAACACATTGGCTCCAGCCATTGCAGGTGCATCACTGGAAGTGTTCAATATTCTTTCTGAAAGCACAGATTTACGAGATCACTTGGAGGATTTGACTGCTTACTACCGCAAGGGACTGACTGAAGCTGGATTTGACATCATTCCAAGTGTTCATCCAATTGTGCCAGTGATGCTGTATGAAGAAAAGATGGCAGGCGAATTTGCTAAGCGAATGATGGACAAGGGAGTGTATGTTGTTGCTTTCTCTTATCCGGTTGTCCCTAAGGGAAGAGCCCGCATCCGTACTCAGGTTTCTGCAGCTCACACGAAAGAAGACATTGATTTCATTCTCAAATGCTTCAAAGAAGTACGAGAAGAAATGTCAAAATAAAACAATGCCCGGAATGATCCGGGCATTTACTGTTGTCAGAACTTAATTCATGTGCTTTTGTCTGAATTTTAATAATAGGAAAAAGAGAAATAGACTGCCTCCTATAAGAAGACCTGCTTTCCAGTAAGTTTCAACAAAGACAGAGGTATTGTACAGAAATAAACTAAGCTCGGAGGCTTCTACATCATCATAACAGACAAGATTGCAGGATCCTAAAAGCCCATCGTTATAGTAAATAGAAAGTATTCCAAGCACATCGTTTTTCTGTAATGGAGCTTCAATTGCTTCGTTTAGGTCAATCTGGTATTGGAGTTCCTCTTCATTGATTTCTTTGGGAACAGTCAGTGTCAAGGTTTCAGATGGATATAGATTGATTGTCTGTTTTGGAAGTGTAAACATGACTTCTGTTTCTATGACAGGGATGTCTTTGTCACAAAGCTGGATTTTGTGCATCTGTTCATACACAGTGGTATAGGCTTTGACTGCATCTAAAAGATGATAAGGAGTCGATGAAACAGGGGCATGTGCTGTAATCAGCATTAAAGTTCTTCCATCCTTTTCAGCCAATGAGGCAAGGCATAATCCTGCAGGATTGGTATAGCCTGTTTTTCCGCCTAGAATCATCTCGCTGTGTTCTTCAGAAAGCCGTTTGAACAGGGTACTGTTCATTTTCAGCTGTTTATGCACTGAACCGCTTGCAATGTATTCTTTTGTTGTAAAGATTTCATAGAAATCTGGATTGTTTAGACAATATTTCATTAATATGGACAAATCCTGCAGTGTTGAGTGATGATCTTTGTGATGAAGCCCTGTTGTATTTTCAAAATGGGTATTGTTCATTTTAAGTTCTTTGGCTTTTTCATTCATCAGTTTGACAAATTCTTCTTCTGATCCTGCAGTTTCAATGGCCAGTGCTCGAGTACATTCTGCACCTGAAGGAAGAAATAGACCATAAAGGCAGTCTTTAACAGAGACTTTTTCGTTAAGTGAAAAGCCAGCAAGCGAAGCATTGGCTTCATAAAGTCCTTTGAACACTTCATGATCTAGTGTTAAGATCTTATCGTAATCGTCAATCTGTTCAAGTGCGACAATCAATGTCATCATTTTGGTCATGGATGCAGGATAGATGAATTCATTTGAGTCTTGTTCATAAATGATTTGACTGTTTTCAGGATCAATCATCAAATAGTAATCGCTCTCTAGTTCTATTTCGTTGTTTTGTGCATAGACAGGCTGAAAACAGGACATGAGAAGCAATAGAATCAGTATGCATTTTTTCATTTGAATCACCTGATTTCTATTGTAGCAAAAGGAAAGAAAAAAGACAGATGTTTTATCTGCCTTTCTTGGATTTCTGATACTTAATAAATGATTTTAAATCGTTTTTGTCTACTTCACTCCATGAACCATAATCTTGAAGCAGTTCGATAATCTCCAATGCTCCATTTTCCATGATGACATCAAAGGAAGTTCTGGAATCATCGAAGAAATAGACGGGTGGAACATCTAGTTTTTCGCAGAGCAGGATGATGTTTTCATAACAAGGATTCTTTCTTTCCTGTTCAATTGCATAAACAAATGAAGCACTGAACCCTGTGATTGCAGCAACATCTTTGACCGTAAGATTCTTTGCTTTGCGAAGCTTTTTCAGTTTCTTGCCGATTTTCTGCATAGTTCACTCCTGTTTATTCTTTTTGTATATTTCATATCATAAATATTTTTTCTAAAGGGATAAACAGCACTCATCTATTGGGATAAAAATAGTTTAAATAGTTATACTATAGGTATAAAATGTATGCAAAATGTTGTAAATCATCTGTCTGTTTGTGATATACTTGAATCAATTGAAGGAGATGAATTTATGAACATTGAAAAAACATGGGGACTGCTGAATGACATCTATTTTGTGCGCATGGGCGGTACTGAAGAAGAACTGAAAGCAGCTCGTATCATTCAAGATTATCTGAAAGAGCTTGGACTTGAAAGCCGTATTGAAGACTTTGAAGTTGAAATGGATCAAGTAGAACGTGCTGAACTCAAAGTGACGAAGCCATATGAAAAGACATATGAATGCACAGGCTTTAAAGGCAGCATGAACACTCCAGAAGAAGGAATTACAAAGAAACTAGTCTATTTTGAACAGGACAATCCAGTGATTGGAAAAATGGCAAAGGACGCTATTTTATTGGTCAATGGTTATGTGACACTAAGAAGCTTCCCTAAGATTGCGAAACATCAGCCTGCTGGTTTTATTACTTATAATGGAAATATTGATACAGCTCGTGAAGATGTGGATCTGGGTGAAAGAGAATTTAGAAGTGAACTTAAGAAATATGGTGAAATGCCAGGTGTAAACATTAAGATTCATGATGCTATGGAAATGCTTGAAAAAGGTGCTTCTGAAGTAACTTTGACAATGAAAGGAACTTTGGGAAAAGGCATTTCACGTAATGTCATCTGTGATATCCCAGGAAAGAGCGATGAAGTGATTGTATGTACTGCACATTATGATTCTTCTTCTTTCTCAAAGGGTGCGTATGACAATGGTACAGGTGCAGTTTGTCTTTATGGACTGGCTCAGTATTTTGTCAAGCATCAGCCAGAACGTACGATTCGTCTTGTATGGTGCGGTTCTGAAGAACGTGGTCTTTTAGGTTCTCATGCCTATATCAATGATCATCCAGAAGAATTGGAAAAGATTGTGCTGAATGTCAACATTGATATGATTGGCTCAACAATGGGCAAGCGCATTGCGGTATGTACAAGTGAAATGGGACTTGTCAATTATATTGATTATGATGCAAAGATGAAGGGATTCCCAATTGAAGTATCACAGGGAGTTTATTCTAGTGATTCAACTCCATTTGCGGACAAGAACATTCCGGCTGTCTCTTTTGCAAGAATCACACCAAATGGCGGTGGAGAAATTCATAGCCGTCATGATGTGATTGAACATCTTTCTAAGCGTTATCTGGATGAAGATATTCGCTACATTGCAGAGTTTACAAATCAGATGGCCAATGCATTTGTTGTTCCAGTGAAAAAGGAAATGCCTGAAAACATGAGAAAAGAACTGGATAACTATCTTGGAAAAGAAGAAAAGAAATAAACACTAGGAAGCATGGACTGAAGTTCATGCTTCTTTTCTTGTGAACAAAAAAATTTTTGACTTTATTTATAAGTGTTGTTGAGGTATAATAGATGTGCAATAAATACTAGAGGAGGACTATATAAAATGCCAAGTATTATTGATGTTTATGCACGCGAAGTCATCGACTCTCGTGGCAATCCAACTGTTGAAGTTGAAGTAACTACAGAATCAGGCGCATTTGGACGCGCTATGGTACCATCAGGTGCTTCTACTGGTGAAAGAGAAGCTCTGGAACTCCGTGATGGAGACAAGACTCGTTTCTTGGGCAAGGGTGTTACAAAGGCTGTAAGCAATGTTAACGACATTATCGCTGATGCAGTTCTGGGTATGGATGTAACTGACCAGAATGCAATCGATAAAGTAATGCTGGAACTGGACGGTACAGATTTCAAGTCTAAACTGGGTGCTAATGCAATCCTGGGTGTTTCTATGGCTTGTGCACGTGCAGCTGCTGATTACTATGATATGCCACTGTACAAGTATTTCGGTGGTTTCAATGGTAAGACTCTGCCTGTTCCTATGATGAACGTTCTCAATGGTGGTTCTCATGCAGACTCAACTGTTGACTTCCAGGAATTCATGATTATGCCAGTTGGCGCTAAGAGCATCAAGGAAGCTCTGCGTATGGGTGCTGAAACATTCCACAACCTGCGCAAAGTTCTTAAGAGCAAGGGTTACAACACTAACGTTGGTGATGAAGGCGGATTCGCTCCAAGCTGCGTTGAAGGTAACGAAGAACCTCTGAAGCTGATCGTTGAAGCAATTGAACTTGCTGGTTATGTTCCAGGTAAGGACATCTGCATCGCTATGGACGTTGCTGCTTCTGAATTCTATAACACAGAAACTAAGCAGTATGAACTCGAAAAGAGCGGTCAGGGCATCAAGACAACTGATGAAATGATCGAAATGTATGCAGAATGGTGCGAAAAGTATCCAATCGTTTCTATCGAAGATGGTCTTGGAGAAAGAGACTGGGATGGATGGAAGAAGCTGACTGACAGACTGGGCGACAAGATCCAGCTGGTTGGTGACGACCTGTTCGTAACTAACCCTAAGATCCTGAAGGAAGGTATCGAAAAGGGTATCGCTAACTCAATCCTGATCAAGGTTAACCAGATTGGTTCTCTGACTGAAACTTTCGACGCTATCGAAATGGCTAAGAAGGCTGGATACACTTGCGTAGTATCTCACAGATCAGGTGAAACTGAAGATACAACAATCGCTGACATCGCTGTTGGTTTGAATGCTGGTCAGATCAAGACTGGTTCTATGAGCCGTACAGACCGTATCGCTAAGTACAATCAGCTGCTCCGCATCGAAGATGAACTGGGTGCAATCGCTGAATACCAGGGTATGGACTGCTTCTACAACGTTAAGTAGTAAACTCTAGATGTTGCATAAAGGAATCTCATTTGAGATTCCTTTTCTTTTTTCGTTGTTCTTCGATAGCGTTCTTAGAATGAAATGTGATATGATGTGTGTGGTGAGAAAATGAAACGTATTGCAAGATTTGAAAAAGTCAGCTATGAACAGTTTGAGAAAGACTATCTTGACTGTTTTGGCAAGACAGAAGAAAATATCAGAGAAATTTATGATGCGATTGTTCTTCCAAAAAGAGCGACAAAAGGATCTGCAGGGTATGATTATTTCAGTCCTGTGGATCTTGTGCTGAAACCAGGAGAAACAGTAAAGATTCCAACAGGAATTCGCTGCTTTATGGAGGAAGGATGGGTATTGATGAACTATCCTCGTTCAGGGCTGGGATTTAAGTATCGTCTTCAATTGAACAACACAGTGGGCATCATTGATTCAGACTATGTTGGTTCATCCAATGAAGGACATATCATGTCAAAAATTACCAATGATTCCAATGAAGGGAAAACCATTGAAATCAAAAAAGGAACAGGATTTATACAAGGAATCTTTATGGAATTTGGCATCTGTGAAGATGATGAGACAGATGCTCTAAGAGACGGCGGTTTTGGAAGTACAACCGGGAAAGGAAAATAAGATGAATTACGCAAAGGACTGTTTAAGTTTTATTGATGCTTCATTGTCATGTTTTCATGCAGTGCATGAAATTTCAAGACGTTTAGAAGAAAAAGGATATATCTGTTTGAAGGAACAGGGAAACTGGAAAATTGAAAAAGGCGGAAAATACTATACAACACGCAATCAAAGCAGTGTGATTGCCTTTCATGTGGGGGAAAGGGTAGAAAAACCTATTTTCGCAATGAGCTCTTCTCACAGTGACTCTCCTGCATTAAAGCTGAAGCCGCAGCCAGTTCTGATTCGCTCCAACATGGTACGCTTGAATGTAGAAGGCTATGGCGGTGTCATGACTTCGACGTGGATGGATCGTCCGCTGAGTTTGGCAGGGCGTGTTATGGTAAAGGAAGAAAATGGATTTAAGACAGTTTTGTTTGAGAAGAAAGACTGCTGTCTGATTCCAAATACTCCTCCTCATTTGATGAGAGATGGCGTGAAAATCAACATGCAGGTGGATATGCTTCCAGTATTGAACATCAGTTCAAAGGAATTTGACATCAACGAGTTCCTTGCGAAAGAAATGAAGACTGAAAAAGAACAGATTCTTGGATTTGACATGTTTGTGGTCAATGGTGAATCTGGGAAAATCTGGGGTATGGAAGAAGAGTTTTTGTCCAGCGCTCGTTTAGATGACTTGGAATGTGCCTATGGTACGCTTGCAGGCTTTTTAGAAGCTGAAAACCCTGAACGCATCAATGTTTACTGCTGTTTCGATAACGAAGAAGTAGGAAGCAGAACTCGTCAAGGAGCTGACTCTGATTTTCTGTCTAGCACGCTTGAACGTATCAATGAATCTCTTGGATTCAGCGCTTCTGATTTGAAACAGGGATTGACAAGAAGCTTTATGATTTCTGCAGACAATGCGCAGGCACTTCATCCAAATCATCCTGAAATTTCAGATGATGTGAATCAAGTTCGCGTCAATGACGGTGTTGTGATTAAATTCAATGCCTCTCAGAGCTACACAAGTGATGGACTTAGTGCAAGTGTCTTGAAACTGCTTGCAGAAAAAGCACATGTCCCATGGCAGATATACACCAACCGTTCAGATCAGCGCGGCGGGGCGACTCTTGGCAACATCAGCTGCACTCATGCTTCTGTGATGAGCGTGGATATTGGTCTTGCTCAGTGGGCGATGCACAGCTGTCTTGAAACCGCAGGGTGCAAGGATGTCTGCGATCTGGTTAGTCTGATGCGCACTTTCTACAGCTCATCTTTAAGTATCAGTGATGAGTTTGTTTCTCTATAATTCATGAAAGGGATGAAACTATGAGTGAAAAGGTTTATGTTGTAGGACATAAAAATCCAGATACTGATTCCATCTGTTCTGCCATTGCGTATGCCAATTTGAAGCAGCTTCAAGGAATAAATGCCATTGCGTGTCGTTTAGGACCGTTGAATGAAGAAACAAAATTCGTTTTGAATCAGTTTGGTGTTGAAAATCCTTTGCTTTTGAAAGATGCACGCTGTCAATTGAAGGACATTGAAATGGATATTCCAACACTTGTGCATGAAAACTGTTCTCTGAAGGATGCTTGGGACAATCTTTTTGTGATGAAAAATAAAGTGCTGTGTGTTGTGGATGATATTGGAGCACTTTCTGGCATGGTTTCTGTTTCTAATCTTGTGCAGCCTCGTCTAATGCAGGATGAAGAAGTGGAAGCTCTGATGAAAAAAGCGAATGTCGATACCATTGCGCGAACGATTGATGGAGAAATCATTGTCCGCAATCCAGAATACAAGACAAATGGTAAAGTGTTTGTTGTGACACTCAGCAGTGAAAACCAAGGGAATTTTGAGTTTAAAGATGCAATCTGCATTCTTTCTGATGGAGAAGACAAGCAGCGTCAGCTGATTGACATGGGAGCTGCTATGATGGTCATTACCTGCGGGCAATGGGTTTCAGAAGAAATCTGCAGATATGCTGAAGAAAAGGGCTGTGTGCTGATCAAAACGCTCTATGACACCATGAAAGTAGCTAAGACTATTGAGGAGTCTTTCCCAATTGGAGAAATCATGACTCGTGATTTGATCACGTACAAAGATACAGAATATGTGAATGATGTTTCTAAAAAAATTACCAATACTCGTTATCGCAGCTATCCAGTTTTAGGTGAACATGGCGAGCTGGTGGGGGCTATTTCACGCTGGCATCTTTTGAACTACAAGCGAAAGAAATTCATACTGGTGGACCACAGTTCAAAAGTTCAGGCTATCAATTTTATTGATGATGCAGAAATTGAGGAAATCATTGACCATCATCACATTGGGAATATTGAAACCTCTCGTCCAATTTATTTCAGAAATCAGCGCTGTGGCTGTACATGTACTATTGTGTATCAGCTGTACAAGGAAAACGGAATTGTACCGAGCCGTGAAATGGCTGGGCTGATGTTAAGTGCAATCCTGTCAGATACACTGAAATTCAAATCAGCAACGACAACTCAATTGGATATTGATACGGCTCATAAGCTGGCTGAACTGGCAGAAGTTGATCTGGATCAGTATGCACTGGATATGCTGAGTGCCTCTGTTGCGCTGAAAGATGCTACACCGACTCAGATTCTCAATCGAGATTTAAAGACGTATGAAATCGGCAAGTACAAAATCGGTATTGGCCAGACCAATTACCGTAACATGGAAGACATTCAAAGCATTCTGCCAGTCTTTAAAGAAAACATGACACTAGAAAGACGTGCGAAAGAATATGACCTGTTGATTATGATGTTTACGCATGTCATGGCAGAGGGAACCATGTTTGTCTTTAGCGGCAAGCTGTCTCATGTGATGGGTGATATCATGAAGACTTCCTTCAATGATCGTTCTGGCTATGATCCTGATATCATTTCGCGCAAGCAGCAGCTGGTACCAATGCTTTCTCAAATCTTAAAGAATATGTAAAAGATGCTTCGGCATCTTTTTCTTATGGTATAATGACAATGTCGTTTTGAGGTAGTTTATGAATCGATTGAAAAAGGCAATTGAATTAACACTTCCAGTGTGTCTGGGATATGTTCCATTAGGTGCTGCCTTTGGCGTGCTGCTAAGTGAAGCGGGATATGGTGTGTTATGGAGCTTGCTCAGTGCAGCTTCTATTTATGCTGGTTCCATGCAGTTTGTCATGGTCGCGCTTTTAACGTCAAATTCTTCGCTTGTTTCCTGTGCACTTTTGACTTTTTTAGTGCAGTCGCGTCACATGTTTTATGGACTTTCATTGATTAATCGATATCGGAAATTTCCACTCTTCAAACGCTTGTATTTGATTTTTTCTTTAACGGATGAAACGTATTCTCTGATGACTTCTTTGAAAGAAAGTGATGATGATCAGGATGATCAATTTGTACTGCTGATTTCCTTTTTGAACCAGACTTATTGGGTTACAGGGTGTGTTTTGGGAGGTTTGCTTGGGAACTTTATCCCTTTTGATACAACTGGCATTGACTTTGTAATGACAGCTTTGTTTGTAACGATTGTGGTGGATCAGTATCGAAATTCAAAACAGCATTTTCCATTTTGGACAGGATTGATGTGTGGTCTGATTTGTCTGGCAGTGCTGGGAGCAGATCAGTTTCTTCTTGCAGCGCTTATATTCACCGTCGTGATTCTTGTGTTGAAACAAGACGAAAGGATATCAGTATGAAAGAATTGATTTTAGTGCTGATGATTGCAGTAATCACATTTGTGCTGAGGGCATTTCCTTTCTTGCTTTTTTCAGGTCAGAAAGAACTTCCGCCACTGATGGTTAAGCTAGAAAAACAGCTCCCTCAGGCAGTGATGATTCTTTTGGTCATTTATTGTCTGCGCTCTATTTCATTTGTGGAAGTTTCAAATTGGATTCCTCAATGCTGTGGAGTGATAGTCACTGCGCTTGTTCATTTAAAACAAAAAAATGTCCTGCTTAGTATTCTATCAGGAACATTATGTACTATGTTTTTGATTCAAGTGGTTTTCTAATTGTTCTTTTGTGAGGAGGAAGATGATGGAAAACGTTTAGTTGGTAAAATCATCAAGACAGGACTTGTTTTCTGAATCATAAGAGAGTTTTTATATTTGGTGACGATGATCCCTGCATGTTTGATTTATGTAACTGGACTGGTGTAAGCTGTTAAAAATTATCAGTCTTTGAAAAGTGAAATACGTGCTCTTTTACATGAAAAAACTGCAGATTGTTAGTTCTGCAGCTGCTGGGTTGCTAAGTCCAGAATACTCTGGGCTTTTTCTTTGATGTTAATAACAGGAATCATAGGTTCAGGATGGGCAAGAGTCTCAATGTCTTTGACATAAAAGCTGACATCCAGCCATTTGTCATGTTTGTAACCGACATTTTTTAAGATTCCTTGGCATTCAAATCCTAATTTATGATGAAACAGTTTTGATGGTGTGTTTTCTGCGGTGATCAGTGAAACAATGCGACAGATGTTTTGAGCTTTTGCGATTTCAAACAAGGCTTCGCACATCTTTTTGCCATAGCCTTTTGATTTGATATCGCTACTTAGATAAATGGATAGGTCTGCAGAATGCTGATAAGCTGTGCGTACATTAAAGGTACTCAGATAAGCATAACCTTTCACAATGCCTTCATCTTCAAGGACGATCCATGGATAGATTGAGGCAATGGACTCAATGCGCTGCTTAAATTCTGTTTCATCGGGTGCAGTATTTTCAAAGGTAATGGTGGTTGATATAAAAGGTGCATAAATGTCCGCAATGACCTGTGCATCTTCATGTTTTACTAATCTTAAGTTCATCCTATCACTTCCAGGACTTAGTATAACTCTTTTTCAATAGGATGTAAAATATTGTGAAGTTGTGTTATGATGTATTCAGGAGATGATTCGATGAAAAAGGTCTTGATTCCGCTTGTGATTGGCACGCTCTTTACACTTCTGTTTTTAGGATATGCAGTGTTTATTGTTGTCTTTGCGCATGAGGCAATGAGTGAATTGTTTCTTCCTGCGGCATTGTACATTGGGTTTGCCTTTGGTATGGGAAAAGTGACTTTTGAAAGGATCAAAGAGATCAGAAAGGGTGAAGAAGATGATCTTAGTCAATACTGATTATATTACTGGAAAAGAATTTGAAATGCTTGGATTAGTCAAGGGGAGTACAATTCAGACGAAACATTTAGGCTCTGATATTGGGGCTGGATTAAAAACTCTGGTTGGCGGAGAGCTGAAAGGTTACAATGAAATGATGAATGATGCTCGTGCATTAGCTACCAAGCGCATGGTGGAAGAAGCAGCTGCATTAGGCGCAGATGCAGTAGTGAATGTTCGCTATGCATCCAGCTCAGTCATGGCAGGAGCTGCTGAAGTCATTGTGTATGGCACAGCAGTTAAATTTAGATAGGACTTTCAAGTCCTTTTCTTTTTGAAAATTTTCTGAAAACAGAAGCAAAAGCTTTCAGAAAGAATGGACTTCTTTCAGTGATGGGCGTATAATACCTGATGTTGGGGTGATAGAAATGAATCGTAAACAAGTCGATATGATCAATGGATCGCTTTTGAAAAATGTCATACTATTTGCGATGCCACTGATGTTTTCCAATGTGCTTCAGCTGCTGTTTAATGCTGCAGATATCGTTGTTGTTGGCCGATTTGCAGGAGAGCAGGCTTTGGCTGCAGTGGGAGCGACCACATCGATCTGTTTTTTGCTGGTAACCGTCTTCAATGGATTGAGCATTGGCGCAAATGTCGTCATTGCACGTAATTTAGGAGAAGGAGATCACAAGAAGCTTCATGATTCGGTTCATACCTCCATTGCACTAAGCTTGATGGGTGGGATTGTCTTGCTGGTGATTGGTCAGCTGTTTTCACGTCCTTTGCTTCAGCTAATGGATACTCCAGCGGATATCATTGATTTGAGTACGCTTTATTTGAGCATCTATTTTGCAGGCATGCCTGGAATGATGGTCTATAACTTTGGTTCTTCTATTTTAAAGGCAAAAGGGGATACCAAACGTCCGATGGTTTTCTTGAGCATCAGCGGAGTGGTCAATGTACTTTTGAATTTATTCTTTGTTATTGTACTGAAAATTAGTGTGGCTGGTGTTGCTTTGGCTACCTTGATTTCACAGCTGCTTTCAGCGGCTTTGATTCTATCGGTGCTGCTTCATGAAGATGGCGCATTAAAACTTTATCCAAAAGAACTAAAAATTGAAAAGGAGTCTTGCATTGATATTTTGAAGATTGGTCTTCCTGCAGGAGTGCAGGGATTGGTTTTCTCCTTAAGCAATGTTGTTGTACAGTCGAGTGTCAATACATTTGGTTCTGTCGTTGTGGCTGGCAACAGCGCAGCCAACAACATTGAAGGGTTTGTTTATCACATCATGAGTGCCTTCTATCAGGCCTGCATGACTTTTACAGGGCAAAATGTTGGGGCAAAACGCATTGATCGCATCAATAAGATTCTGATTGTGTGCATGGGGCTGATTATTGTTGCAGGTGTCAGTGCTGGAATAACGGCACATACCTTCAGTGAATTCTTTTTAGGGTTATATACGGATGATCCTGCAGTCATTGCAGCAGGGCAGATTCGTTTGAGCTTTGTTGCCTTGTTTTATGTGTTCAATGGAACGCTGGATATTTTTGTAGGATCGCTTCGCGGCATGGGAAAGGCCACTTTCCCAACTGTGTTGAGTGTTTTTGGTATCTGCGGTACACGCCTTTTGTGGATTTGGACGGTTTTTCCGCTTCAGAAGACACTGGCCAGCATTTACATTGCTTTTCCGCTCAGCTGGTCGATCACCACTGTTCTGCAAATGATTTACTGGTTTGTTCAGCGAAGAAAACTCGATCAGAAAATGGAAGCTCTGACATAAAGTCAGGGTTTTCTTTTGATTTGGATGTGATATAATAAAAGCGCAATCAGGTGCATTTGCTTAAAATGGGAATGAAGAATTCTTCAGCTGCCCCAGCAACCGTGATGCGGACGAAATTCCATCAGCCACTGTGAGATATCATGGGAAGGCGGAAAAGTAGGATGAAGCTCAGCCGGAAGACCTGCCTGTTGCATGGTGGATATTTCCTCTGGGTGAAGGAAAGAAGCTGAACGATGTTTCAGTTTTTGAGCTCATTTCAGTGGAAATGAGCTTTTTGTTTTGGAAAGGAGGAACACGATGTCAAAAATCAGTGTGAAAGAACTGTGTGTCATTTCTATCATGGCTTGTATTGAAGCAGTCATGTTTACAATGTTTTCACAGGTTCTTTATTTGGAAGGCATCACGCTGACTGTGCTTTTGTTTGCTTGTGTATTTCAGTGCAGAACAGCATTTTTGGCTGCTGTTGTCTATGGTTTTGTCAACATGGTTTTTCATGGCATAACACCTTGGACAATGATGTATTTACTGATTTACCCTGTTTACACGCTGATCGTTTGTGGATGCAAAAGATGGATTTCTCATCGTGTTGTACTATGGGCTATGCTGTGTGGCTTTCTATCGTTTCTCACTGGCCAGCTGCTTCAGCTTCCATTTCTTCTAGTTTCTAAAACAGTGACTGCCATTTACCTTCTGACAGGACTTAAAACATCTCTTATTCAAGGGTGTTTGAGTGCTGTGCTCTGTTTTTTGCTTTTTCAGCCACTGAGGGATGTGCTGGAAAGAATTGAAAGGAGACTGAATGTATGAAAATGATGAAACTATTGATGAGTGCATTGCTGATGTTTGTTATCTGTGGATGCAGCAAGCCTGCTTCTTCTGGCGAGATGGAACATGTTTCCATTTTGCTGACGATCGAAGATGCTGTACATCAAACACAGCTGTTTGAAGGAGAAGTGAGTGCTGAGGGTGAAAATCTGACTCTTGAAGATGTATTGATTTCCAATGCTGAAAAGCTGCAGCTGATGACAGAAAACACAGCTTATGGTATGCAGATCAATGGATTGATGGGAGTCGAAACCACAGACTGGGACAAAGGACCGTGGTGGATGTACACTTCAGAAAACAATGAAAGCTGTGTTGAAGCTGGATATTGTTTAGGGGCTTCAGAACTTGAAGTTGCCGATGGTGATGAATTCACATTTACTTTTTCAACAGGCTATTAAGAATAAAGAGTTCTGTACGTCAGAACTCTTTTTCTATGGTAAAATAAAGAAGATAGGAAGTGAACAGAATGAAGAAGAGAATCAGTTTTCTTGATCTGCAATGGCTGAATGAGCCAAAAGATAAAATCATCAAAGAAAAAAGTGCACTGATTTCAACGGATCCTCATACTGATTTGTGGAATCAGACGTATACTCATGAAATACATCACAATGCACCCATTTTGTATTTTGAAAATGAGGAGGACATGACATTAAGTGTGAAGGTAGAGTTTAAGCATCTGAAGCGGTATGATCAGTGTGGATTAGTGGTTTACATTACACCAGAGTGCTGGTTTAAACTATGTGTGGAGTATGTAGACGATGTTGTCAGCAAGCTTACAACAGTTGTGACGCAGAATGGTTTTTCAGATCAATCGAGTATGAACATCAGTTCTCAAATTCATTCAATGTATTTTAGACTTCATCACAGGGATTTCACATTTCTGGCGCAGAATTCCTTCAATGGGATTCATTACAAGGACATGCGTCTGTTTCATTTGGATCCTTTGGGACAGCGTCTTAAAATTGGAGTGTTTGCGGCTAGTCCGCTTTCCTCAAGCTTTGATGCAAAATTTACGGACTTAATCAAAGAAAGCTGCAAATGGCAGCCTTATCAGGGAGAAAAACAATGAGAGTAGAAGAAAGATTGATGCGCTATGTGCAGTTTGAAACAACATCAGATCCAGAAAGCACAAGTGTGCCAAGTACAGCTGTGCAGCTGGCTTTTGCACAGCTTTTGGCCCAAGAGATGAGTCAGCTAAAAGTTGAAGATGTAAGAGTATCTGAATATGGTTATGTGTATGGGACAATACCATCTAATACAAAGAAAACTTGTCCATCTGTTGGGTTGATTGCTCATATGGACACCGCACCTGATTACAGCGGGAAAAATGTAAAGCCGCGCCTGATTCAAAATTATGATGGCGAAGATGTGCAGCTGAATGAACAGGTAGTGACAAGAGTAAAAGAGTTTCCTGAAATGAAGCGCTTTGTTGGAAAAGATATCATTGTCACAGATGGCACGACTTTATTGGGTGCAGATGACAAAGCAGGAATTGCAGAAATCATGACACTGGCTGAAATTCTGATGCAGCATCCTGAGATTGAACATGGTCCGATTCAGATTGGATTTACGCCTGATGAAGAGATTGGACGAGGAGCAGAGCACTTTGATGTGGAAGGATTCAAAGCTGATTTTGCCTTTACGATTGATGGCGGATTGGTCAATGGCGTTACAGATGAGACATTCAATGCAGCTGAAGCTAAAGTTATCGTTACTGGTGTGGCAGTGCATCCTGGGTCTGCAAAAGACATCATGATCAATTCGTTGAATGTGGCTCAGGAATTCCATCATTTGTTGCCGCATATTGAACGCCCTGAACACACTGAAGGAAAAGAAGGGTTCTATCATCTGGATTTTATGAAAGGAACTTGTGAACGAACTGAAATGAGCTATATTCTGCGCAATCATGATGGACATCTGCTGGAAGAAATGAAGAAGCAGATGGTAAGCAATGCCGAGCTGATCAATGACCGCTATGGCAGAAAAGTCATTGATTTGAAGCTTCGTGATCAGTATCGCAACATGAAAGAAAAGCTGGATGAAGTGCCATATGTTTGTGAACTGGCTGAAAAAGCCGTGAAAAAAGCAGGACATGAAGTCATCAATGAACCTGCACGAGGAGGAACAGATGGAAGTACTTTGACTTTCATGGGTCTTCCATGTCCAAATCTGGGGACAGGATCTGCTCAGCATCATGGGCGTCATGAAGTGGCTTGTGTTCAGGAAATGGAAGAAATGGTGCAGATTCTTCTTTATCTGGTTCAGGAAGTGCTCAGTGTATGAAAGAGACGTTAAAGAATCTGTTTGATGAACGCATGGTTCGTGTTGTTTTGTCACAGCCTAAGAAAAAAGA
>JAFQKG010000133.1 GCA_017397025.1 Erysipelotrichaceae bacterium
TAAACATCATTTCTGAACTGCTTGTCAGAAGCCAGAAGCTGAAGCTTGCCACGCTTAGGATTGATGTTGTACTGAGAACCGCGGCCTACATGATCAAACAGCTGACGTCCGCCGTAGCGAGTATACACCTGAATGTTCTGAATGCCTGAATTTGTCATATTAGACAAAACGAAGTCAATCAGACGGAAACGGCCAAGGAAGGAGAGCGCTGAAACTGGACGATAATCAGTTAAACCGCCAACAGTTACATCAGAATTTTCAAAATTAACGATACCTAATGCTTCGTACATCTTGTTTACCCCTCTTTCTTCGCATTTTTGCGAGTAATCAGATCGATCTTTTCGCTGTTTTTCTTGCCAAGCGATACACCTTGAGGAATCACAGTATTTTCCTGTACCAGGCAGCGAACCAGTTTAGCACCAGACTTGACAACACAGTTTGGCATAACAACTGAATCAATAACCTGTGCACCTTCTTCAACTGTAACGTTTGTAAACAGAACAGAATTCTTAACTGTACCATCTACTACACAGCCCTCTGTGATGTATGCATTGTCAACTGAACCAGTTGCACCAATGAACTGAGGAAGTTCATTAACATCTTCTGTATAAATCTTCCAAGATGGATCAGCCAGATCAAGGATATTGTCTGGATTCAAGAGATCCATATTAGCTTCCCACAAAGAATCAATAGTTCCTACATCTTTCCAATAACCTTCAAAGCGATATGCCAGGCACTTCTTGCCATCATTCAGAAGTGCAGGAATGATGTCCTTACCAAAGTCATGGTTGGATTCATTGTTCTTGTCATCTGCCACCAGATATTTACGCAGCACTTTGTAGCTGAAGATATAAATACCCATAGAAGCCAGATTGCTCTTAGGCTGAGCTGGTTTTTCTTCGAATTCAACAATAATGTCTTCTTCATTGGTATTCATGATACCAAAACGGCTTGCTTCCTTCAAAGGAACTTCCATAACAGCGATTGTGCAGTCTGCATTTGCAGCCTTGTGAGCTGCCAGCATCTTTGCGTAGTCCATCTTATAGATGTGGTCCCCAGACAGAATCAAAACATAATCTGCTTCATTCTGATCCAAGAAGTCAATGTTCTGTGTAATTGCATCAGCAGTACCGCGATACAGACCAAATCCAGTTTCATCTTTTTCGCGCGGTGGCAGAACAAATACACCAGCATCTTTTGAATCAAGTCCCCAGTGCTGGTCTTTTGATACATAAGAGTTCAGAAGTACGCTTTCGTACTGTGTCAGGACACCAACTACAGAAATGTCTGAGTTAGCGCAGTTACTGAGCGGAAAGTCGATAATGCGATACTTACCGCCGAAGTAGACAGCTGGCTTAGCGACTTTTTTAGTCAAATCATAAAGACGACTACCACGTCCCCCTGCCAGAATCATTGCAACCATATTATCTTTTTTCATAATGTTGACCCCCATTTCAAAAAAATAACGGTAATGTTCCTTACATATTATACAACATACGCCTAAGAAATGCATCTATCAAACCAACAAAATTTAAGCGCTTACACTGCTTTTATTCTTTTTATCCAAAATAAAGAAAAGTCTTCCGAAGAAGACTAAAACGATACCTCAATCTGTTCTCTTTCTGATGTTTCTGAAGCAAAATAATCCTGTTTGCTTTTCTTCATTGCCTGCGCAAACAAACTGCCTGGAAACGTCAGAATTTTTTCATTGAAGAGTGCTGCATTCGAATTGTAAAACCTTCTTGCAGCCTGAAGATGTTCCTCACAGTCTACAATTGCAGCTTGAAAATCAAGAAACAAATCACTAGCTTTCAGATCCGGATAACTTTCAACCAAGGCAATCAGCCTATTGTGCAGCTCATTCAGTTCACCATTCGCTTGATTCATTTCATGTATACTCATTCCTTTGCGAAGCTGCACAACTTGCTCAAGAACTTCACTTTCATGCTTGACATATCCCTTTACACTTTCCTGCATATTGGTCAAAACAGCGTAGCGCTTAGCCAAAGCTACATCTATCCCACTCTTTGACTCTTCTAGCTTCACTTCCAGATGCACAATCTGATTGTACATACTGATGACAAACACAACAACTGCTAAAACAGCAGCTAAAATCCAAATCATGCTTCTTCACACTCCTTTCTAACACATTCAATGATTCCTTTGATCATTTGTATCTGCTGATGATGTTCGTTCAACTTTATTTCGTCTGCTTTTTCAAACAAACTGATGTCAAAATGGTCCTCGCGACTGTCAACCGCTACATGCAAAGAACCATGAAGGAATCCAAACAGGCAACGTCCTTCATAACATGCCTCTACACGTTTGATTTCTTCCAAAAATCGAGGTGTTAAAAGATAGAATGCATCTACTCCATCGCTAGCATAGACACTAAATTTTTGATTGAACTGTTCATCTTCCATTTTCAGTTTCTCCAGTTCAGGCATGTCGCTGAACCAGCCTCTTGGATTTCCATTGTCTAAAAATTCTTTTTCACGCACAACAATCCAGCTTTTAAAGGTTTTCTTCAGCGGAACTTTCAAATAAAATCCCTGAAAACGAGTGACAACCGTTGTTGTTTTTCCGCTTCGAACGACATCCTGAACATGAATATCACTGCATTCAAATGGAATACCGTGCAGTTTTGCAGAAATATAATCATCACTGTAAAAACGATCATATAAGGTAACAAGATGACCTTCACGAATCTGATCTTCTGAAAATCCATGTTCAAAGTCTACACGCAAGTCATCAAACTCTTTCGAAAGCATTTCTTTCAAACAGATTTCTTTATAGGCTAAGCCATATTTTTTCTTTATGCTTTGGTAGACAAGCGCAATTGCAACGATATCCATCATCACCAGAAATAAAAATGCACCAAACAGCCCCCTATTTGAAAAAACAAGCATAACAATAAACGAAACAATCAGGATTCCTGCACTGATCAGCATAAACTTTTTCATTTCTAATCTTCTTTTTTCTTCTAATTGCTGAACCAAAAGATCACCTCCTTATTCATTCACATTGTAGCACAAAAGAAAAGAATCACCAATTACTTGATGATTCCGTTAACACTGACTATAACCGCATTGTCTGGATCAATCATTTCAATCTGATTGTCAGGATCAGGAACTTTTTCATCCGTCACTTTTTCAATCTGTTCGATTCTTCCTTTTAAGCGATCATCATTGTTTAAATTGCCATTTTTAATCAAGCCATTTCCGCCAACCCCAAAGAATTCTGCAGCAGTTTTCTTATCAATGACAAATTCAATCACACTTTTATCATTAGCGTGATAACATCCGTCGATAGTATGACTGTCTGACTTGGCATCAATCTTGACAACAGGCAGAACAATCCCTGAATCCAACGTAATGTAATAACGTGTACCAATTGCACCAAAAACACTTCCAAGTGCCACGCCAATGAATCCATCTTCATCAAAGGCAAAACCAGTTTCTTCATCAATGGTCATGTGCTCTTCAATGAATTTGTACTGACGTGATGTCTTAGAAGTAATCATACTGATTGGCATGTATGTTTTCACTGAGCTTGTTGAACATACGTCCATCTTCTCAGCAACATACTCTTTTTCATATTCGTCTAAGTCTTCAATACTGAACTCTTCTGGCACAAATCCGCTGCAGAACAGAAAGCTCAGCACAAGAATCAGACATACAAAGCATTTCTTCTTCATAAGTACCTCTTTTTGTGATGCGTGGCTATTGTAGCAGATTTCACACAAAGACGCAAATCGTTCTGACCATTTTCTTTATTTCGTTTCCAGATTTTTCCTGTCCTGCTTAGTTTTTAAGATTCTCAAGACGCTTTTATCAATCTGATTCATAGAAATCAGCCCATCTTCAGCAGCTTTCAGCAAGGGAGAAAGAGAAACTTCAGGATCTGTTGTTAGAAGCAGATCATTTCCTGCACGCAAAGCCATCACCAATGGATCCATTTCTAGACCATCAATCGCATCCATCGTTAAATCATCGCTTATTATCAACGAATGGTAGTGCAGTTCATTTCTAATCAAATCATGAACTTTTCTAGACAATGAGGCAGGCATTGTCTCATCTACTGCTGTCATGATGATATGCGACATCATCAAAAATTCAGCTCCCTGTTCTATTCCAGCCAGAAATGGAAGAAAATCCTTTTGCTGATAGTCTTTCAATGTTCTATGATCTGCACTGAACCCAATATGCGTATCCAGATTCGAACCATATCCAGGGAAATGTTTCAAACAGCTAAGAACCCCTTCATGCTTCTGTATTTCAACAGCCTTTGCGACATATTCTGAAGTCACTTTAGCATCTTTTCCAAAAGTTCTTGGATAAATAAAGGCATCAGGGTCCTCGCAAATATCTGCTACAGGGTTCAGATTCACATCTATCCCCAATCTTTTTAAAAGCCTGCTTTTTTCTTTCAAGTTTGATTCAATCGCATGCCAACCACCGCTTTGAAACAATTCCTGAACTGATGGATAGCCATTTTCATAAAGTGCTTTTGAGACTCTTGAAACACTTCCGCCTTCCTCATCCACCATGACAAATGCGCCATCTGATTTGAGTCTGTTTGTCATGGCAAGAATTTCTTCTTCACTTTTTCCATCAAAATCATTTCCAAACAAAATGTAGCCTCCAGGTACAAAATCAAGTGTACTTTGCAGATTTTCAGGGCTACGTACAACCATCATCTGTCCCAGTTTTTCTCTAAGAGTCATTTCCTGGACTTGATTGCTTAAAGCATCCGCATTTCTGAGCACTTGTGATGCAACGATTTCATAGTTCAGCAGTGAAAATACGGAAGTAAAAACATTCAATTCAATCTGACTTGACACTTCCTCATTAACACCACAGAACCATTTTTCAGCATTGTCATCCATACGAAGCAAAAGGCAAGAATCATTCTTCTCAAGCACATGTCCTCGTACTGTTGTCTTCTTCAGTGGAAGCACTAGCATTGCTGTCAAAAGAACAATTAGGATAAGAATTCTTTTCCTTAAAATAAGTCATCACCTCACTGATAAAATACAGCGATCCTGTAATCAATACCGTCCCCTCTTTTGCCTTGCCTTGAGCTATTTTGACAGCCTCTTTCCAGTCAGAATATTTCAGACAGTTTTTCGATGCTTTCAGCTGTTCAACCGGCATAGCACGATAAAAATCAAATTCTGTCAAAATGAGTTCATCAACAATCTGACTTAGTGATGCAATCATTTCGTCCTTGTCTTTATCCTTCAGACACGCAAACACTCCAATCAATGGCCGTTTCAAATTCTTAGCACTCTCTTTTAAAGCCTGTATGCCATGGCTATTGTGTGCACCATCGACTATTGTCAAAGGTGCTTCATCGACAACATCAAATCTGCCTGCCCAATGAGCTTTTTTGATGCCGTTGATCAGATTTTCATTGCTGATAGATATCATCTTTCTCTTTCTTAACTGAAGTATCGTTTCTATCGCACAGCAAGCATTGTGAACCTGATAAAGTGCGCGCTCAGAAAGTTCAAATTGCAGTCCCTGATAATCAAAAATGATTGGGTTTTCTGAATACACTTCAGCAGATTGCATCTGAATCAATTCTGCATGTTTGTTTTCAGCAATCTTTTGAATAACTTCGTAGCAGCCTGTTTTTCTTTCCCCACAAATGACCAAACCATTTTTCTTAATGATACCAGCTTTTTGCTCTGCGATTTTTTCTACCGTATCACCTAGACGATCCATATGGTCTAATCCAACGGAAACAATCACACTTGCCAAAGAAGATGCAATCACATTAGTGCTGTCATCTTTTCCTCCTAGTCCTGCTTCAAGCAATACAATATCCACATTCTGCTCACAAAACCAAATCGAAGCTATATCCAAATCCATCTCAAACATGCTGAGCTGATAATTCTCCCAGCCTTCTTTTCTACTGTTGAAAATTCTCAAAAAATCATCTTCAGGAAGAATCTGTCCATTGATGCGAATACGATCTTCATGCACAAACAGATGAGGTGAAGTAAACGTACCGACTTTATATCCAGCCTCTTTTAAACAATGCATCATCATCGATACAGTAGAGCCTTTTCCATTTGTTCCAGCGATATGAACAATGTTTAATTGATCCAAATGGTTTTCATGTTCATTCAAATATTTCTGAAATGAAGAAAAACCAATTTCTTTGTTTCGCTGCTTTATCATCCATTCGATTGCCTGATCATGATTCATCATTTCTTTACCCTCGTATCTGCCAATTCACTGGCGTTCTTCCATTCTTTATTAAAAATTCATTGCATCTTGAAAAAGGTCTGCTTCCAATAAATCCTCGATAACAAGACAATGGAGATGGATGTGCAGATTCTATAATTAAATGCTGAGGATTAGTAATCAGCTTTTTTTTGCTTCTGGCATTGCTTCCCCAAAGAATAAAAACAAGCGGCTCTTTCTTTTCATTCAATTTCATGATGGTGTGATCTGTAAAAGTCTCCCATCCTTTTCCCACATGAGAAGCTGCTGCCCCTTTTCGTACAGTCATGGTCGTGTTCAAAAGAAACACACCTTGTTTCGCCCAATCCACCAGACATCCATGTGTTGGAATTGAACAGCCCAAATCCCTCTGAAGCTCTGCGTAGATATTTTTTAAACTTGGCGGGATTTCAACTCCTTTTTGAACACTGAAACAAAGGCCATGCGCTTGATTAGGCTCATGATATGGATCTTGGCCTAAAATCACTACTTTGCAGGTTTCATAAGAAGTATATTCAAACGCATTGAACACATCCTCACGCAAAGGATAAATTGTCTTTGTACGGTATTCTTCTTTTAGAAAGCTAGACAAAGAGAGAAAATAATCCTGTTTAAACTCATTAACTAAAAAATCTTTCCAAATACAGTCATTCATTATCATCACCACTTTAAATATAATTCAATCATTAAAGAAAAAAAACTGAAGACATTCATTTATGTCTTCAGTTTTGCGCTTTGCTATCCACCGATCTGTTCATCAGAACTCTGAGCATTTTCATCTGTCAAAGTCATCGAAATAGTTGCCTTATCAGCTGTGAAACTGACAAGTGCTGATGGATTCTGTTCAACATGGATAGGGATGTCATGTTTGCCAGCTCCATATCCTTCAAAGTCAATGTATACATTCAAATCCGCTGCAGTAATCTTATCTACATTGGTCTGCGTTCCATATACCGTAACAGAGGTGTACACTTCAACATTGGCATCTGTTGTAATCTTGAAAGTATTTGAATAGTTTCTATAGTTGATTGGTACATTTTCAATCACCTTGGATACTTTTTCCCCAAGTTTCACATCCATATTGATGCTGTTGATATTGACTGCATTGACATTGCTTGGAAGAGTAATTCCCTTTACCAGTTTCTTATCGCCGGTTAATGAAGCAGCATCAAATGTAATCGTAATGTCACTGATTCTGCTCAAAACAGTTTCTGGAGCAAAGACAGTAATCAAATTATGATCCAGTGTAATGCTTTCAATCGCCATGTCGTTAGGAACTTCACCCTGAGGTTCAATAATCACTGGAACTTCTTTCTTTGGACTTGTCACTGGAACGGTAACTTTGACTGTTTCAGGTTTGATGTCACATTTTACTGGATTCCCATTTTGATCATAGGCTACCAGCTGTGCATTCTGTTCAAACTGAGAAGTCTGACCGCCAACGTCAATCAATGCCTTAACAAACGCAACAGTGCTAAGTGTATCTTCAGAAGCTCGAATTGCAACTCTTGTCGATTCAAACACTGGAGTTCCTAGTGCATAAATGTTTTCCATTTTTGCCGTATTGATAAAGTCATAGCCAATGGAATAGTTCTGAGTTACTTTTTCCTTGATGGTAACAGACACATCACTTGGGCTGACTGTTGCACGGATTCCACTGATGAAATCCTTTGCCTGCAGTTTAACTGTATGCGTGCCGCTCGATAAGTTATTCAAATCTGCCACAATGGAGTAGTTTGAAGAGGCGGTCTGCATAGACAAAGAAGATGCATCTCCTGTCAGCACAACATCGCAAATTTCATCACTGACAGTGATTTCCCATTTATCTGAGTTGTAGTCTACAATGATTGGCTGATTTGACAACGTTGTGCTTTGCAGATAAGCTGTTCCAAACAAGGAACTATCTTCATTGTAATTTACCAAAGCGAAAATCATCAATGCCAGAATCAAAGAAATTGCACCGCCCATTTTCGGATTGAACAAAAACCTGTCGATCGCTGTTGAAAACCAGCGCACAAGATGAAGAATCATACTTTCAACATCTTCATATTTCTTAGTTACTTTACGCGTTTGACTGGCAATTTTTTCAGCCAGTTCAAGCTTATCTTTTGAATTGTGTTCAGACATCAGATTTCACCCCCGTCTCTATCCTTTCTGGAATAGTCAAACTCAAATGGGACATCGTCCAGTTTGACTGATCGAGATGAACTGAATTCCAAATCAATGTGTTCAATGTTGATTACTTCAGGCTGTTTTTCTTGTTTCTGTACAGCTGATGATTCAACAGGCTGCCAGTCTGATTCAGTCGTTTCAATATGCTCAATGACTTCTTGAGCAGCTGTCTGATTTACAGCCTTTTCTTCTTTCAGATTAGAATCTACCAGTTTCTTATCTTCAACAGCCTTTGATTCTTTGATTTCAAGCACTTCAACCTGTTTTTGCTTCTTGTGCTTCTGAGGCAGCTTGACGTTCATTTCTTCACTTTCAAGCTGATTCAATGCTGTATTTTCATCCTTCTGAGGATGTTTCTTTACTGCAAAGCGTGAGAAGAATCCAGACTGATCTTCTTTTTTCTTTTTCTTCTTATCTTCTGTGTTCTTTTCAATGACATACACTGACTGTCGTGGAGTTCTTGTCTTCTTTTCTCTGACTTCAATTTCTTCATTGCAGACAATTCTCAAAAGGTAATCGCGCAGCTCCTTGATATCTACACCACGGATTTTACCGTTTTCTGCAATTGAAATGTTTCCAGTTTCTTCAGAAACAACAATTGTTACAGAGTCTGTAATTTCACTGATACCGATTGCAGCACGATGACGAGCGCCATATCGATTTGGCAAATCCATACTGGTAGGAGGGAAATAGGCACTTGCACAGGCAAGGCGATCCCCTTGAATGATGACAGCACCATCATGAAGCGGTGTACTAGTTACAAAAATAGAAGTCAAAAGTTCAGTAGTCACAATGGAATTCAAAACAGTTCCGGTACTGATGTAATCCGCTAAAGACTGACCCTGCTCCAAAGTAATCAAAGCACCCGTCTGATCCTTGGAAAGAATCATGACTGACTTGACAATTTCATTGACAAGGCTTTCTTTTTCATTTCCAGAAAGAGTAGAAATTCTAGAGAACATGTTGCTTTTTCCAAGTCGTTCCAAAAGACCTCGGATTTCAGGCTGGAAAATGATGATAATCGCAACAAATCCCCAGCTGACAAACATATCTGCCAGCCATCCAACTGCATCCAAACCAAACAGATTCGCAAAAAACTTGGCGGCAAGCACCAGTATAATTCCCTTAAATATTTGTACTGTTCGTGTATTGTTTCGAACAAATTTCAATGCGTAATACAACAAAAACCACAAAACCAGAATATCTACAATATTACTGGTCCAATTGAAGATCTCACGCCACGCCTGATTTGTAAACATGATGTATGCCTCCTTCAGTATTATTTATTATACCATACAGTAAGGCATGCGAAAACACGCAGTTTCGTGAAAATTCATTCCTGCTTTATCGTCATGTGCAATTCATCCTCATTAACTTCAACACTTTTGATTCCTTCCTTCTGCAATAGTACTTTCCATGACTCATTCAGTTTATCTTCCAGTACTTTTAACATTGTCTCTGGCACACCAATCAGCCCTGCCTTGCATTCAACAAGATTTATTTCCTGATGGCTGACGGTAGCTTGACAGCCTACTTCCATTCCTTTTAAAAATGGGAGAAACACTGAAACTGCTTCATCCGAAATGATTTTTTTCGCCTCTTCAATCAAATGATCATCTACGTTGACTTTTAACTCAATGATGCCATCTTCTGAAAATTCTAATGATGCCTCTTTCATAACAGGAAGATTTGAAGCCACCAAATCCATTGCTTCATTCTCATTGAGCACAATCTTTTCTTCCATTTCACTGATTTTTGGTGTCTTGATTTCTTCTTTTTTCTGAAGCATTATTTTTTTATTTAAATCACTCTGATCCTTAATCAGTACTGCAACAATCGCAATACAGATCCAAATACAGCACAAAATCAGTTTTTCAATTGTTTTCATTTCATCCATCCTTTCTACTCTATTGAAACTTGAATCACTTTTCGGTAAACTGTACATATTGCATAACACAAGGAGCCTTTATGGAAAAAGAACTCACACAAGTACAAATCAATGAAAAAGAAATTACTATTATCGGAACCGCTCATGTTTCCAGATATTCTGCTGAAGAAGTAGAAGAAATCATTCATCAGATTCAGCCGGACTGTGTCTGCATAGAGCTGGACGATCAGCGTTTCCAAAGCTTAAAAAACCCTAAGAAATTCAATGACATGGATATTGTCCAGGTCATTAAAGATAAAAAAGTCGGTACTCTTCTTGTCAATATTATCCTGTCTTCTTATCAAAAGCGCACTGCAGACAAGTTGAAGGCAACTGCAGGTCAAGAAATGATGACCGGCATCAAATGTGCTGAAGAGCTGGGATGCGAACTGAAAATGATTGACCGTAACATCCAGACAACTTTTCAAAGAATCTGGCGCTCACATTCCTTCCTACAAAAGTGTAAACTGATAACCAGTCTGATTTTGTCGGTTTTTGATGATGAAGAAGTAACAGAAGAAGAAATTGAAAATTTAAAACAATCCGATATGCTGGAAGCTGCACTGAAAGAAGTGACAAAAGAATTTCCTGTCGTTGCCAAAGTGCTGATCCACGAACGAGATCAAGTTCTTGCCCACAACATGAAAACAGCTCCAGGAAGAAAAATCGTTGCCGTTGTGGGAGCTGCTCATGTGCCAGGAATATTAAAAAGCATCCACGAAGAAGTGGACGCTGATGAACTTTGCTCACTGCCAGAAAAAACATTGTTTTCTAAAATATCAGGATGGATCATTCCTGTTGCGATTGTTAGCTTAATTGGCTATACACTGCTGCAAAGCACACAGATGGGCCTTCAGCAAATTAAATCTTGGTTTTTGTGGAACGGTACTCTTAGTGCTTTAGGAACACTTTTATGTGCCTCCCATCCACTTACCGTTCTAACCGCACTGATTGCTGCACCATTTACATCACTCAACCCGCTTCTTGCGGCTGGGTGGTTTGCGGGACTAGCAGAAGCTTTCCTAAGAAAACCAAAAGTAAGTGACTTCAGTTCATTGACAGAAGATGTTGCCACTGTCAAAGGATTCTATAAAAACCGTGTCACTCACATCCTGCTGGTTGTCATCATGGCCAACCTTTTCAGTACATTGGGGACAATCATCAGTGGATTGGATATTGTCCAGACCTTTCTATCTGCATTATAAAAAGGAGCGCTGCTCCTTTTTTCTTATTTCCACAAATCAAATGGATAAAGGCCCTGATCTTTGTACGCCTGAAGATTTGCAACAACAGAAGGTTTGTCTTCCTTGTAAGTAACTCCAAACCATCTGTCA
>JAFQKG010000134.1 GCA_017397025.1 Erysipelotrichaceae bacterium
AACTCATGATATGATTCTTCTATGGAGGAATCTCTATGAAAAAACTGATGATTGATCTTGATGGGACGATGTACCATGGTACAAGAATGATTGAGCGAGGGAATGAGTTTCTAAATATGCTGACTGAAAGGGGCATTGAATTTCTTTTTTTGACCAACAATGCTTCCCGGACTTCTAAACAGGCTGCAGAGCATATGCGGCACATGGGTTATTTGAATGTCCAGCCAGAGATGTTTTATACCTCTGCAATGGCAGCAGCTGATGAAGTCAAACGTATTTCTGATAAGCGCAGAGCTTTTATGATTGGAGAAAAAGGACTTGAAGAAGCTTTGCTGCAATCAGGATTTGAACTTGTTGAAGAAAATGCGGATTTCGTTTTTGTAGGGCTTGATCGGCATGCGGATTATCACAGATATTCTTTGGCTTTAAGACAGCTGAAAAATGGAGCAGTTCTTGTTGGAACCAACGATGATGTCATTCTTCTTTCTGAAGAAGGAGTCAATGTTGGTAATGGAACCATTGTTCGCATGCTTGAAATCTGCAGCGGTCAAACAAGCATGAAAATTGGAAAACCTTCTAGTGTCATCTTAGAAGGCGCCTTGAAATACACAGGATGGAAAAAAGAAGATGTTTTGATTGTCGGAGATAATCTTGAAACTGATATTTTATGCGGCATTCAGGGACAGACAGAGACTGCTTTAGTTTTAAGTGGCATCAGTACAGTCGAAGACATTGAACGTTTAAACATTCACCCAGATATTGTTGTGAATGAACTTTTAGACTTGTTTCAGTTTCTACAAGAAGAATGAAATCGCTTACATTTTTACTTGATGTTTGAAAGCTTGTCTGCTAAGATTATAGTAGGTCATACGACTAGTGAAGTGATTTCATCTTTATCGCTATTCCCCCACCCATAGATGCGATAGGGAATCCCCCCAAATTGGAAGTCACACACAAAATGAAAGACGCCTAGGCGTCTTTTTTTAATATCTTTAAAATAGGTGCTGCAGGGCGATCTTGCCTATAGGTAAACAGCAGTTCAGCTTTCTGATGCAAAATCCATTCGTCAATTTGATCAGTTTCTTCCTGACCTCCAGGATGACCTACATAGCAGCATAGCACCAGTACTCCGCCAACTCGAAGCAGATTCATGGCAGACTTTACAGCTTTTAAACTTGTATGTGGAAGGGTAATGATGGAAGGATCGGCTTTAGGAAGATAACCAAAGTTAAAGATGACACAATCGACAGATTCATGGACAACATCTTCCATCAGATCATGAGACATTTGAAACAATTCGACGTTTGTCATTTTCTCACATCGTTTCTGTGTGTTTTCAATGGCTTGCTGCTGAATGTCAAATCCGTAAACTTTTGATGATCTCTGTGCAAGAAAGAGCGTGTCATTTCCATTGCCGCAAGTTGCATCAATGCAGATATGCTCTGGTTTAAGATAGCTGTTTAGCCAGCGATGGGCAACTGTATTGATGTTGTCTTTATTCATAAAGGTCTCCTTGCATGACATTCAGTTTTGCCATGAGTTTATCAATGTCATTGGTAACTTGTGTTTTGTTCAATGTCCATAATGGAGCAGCTAAGGAATCTTTCATGCCATCTCCCGTCAGGCGCTGAATGATGATGTGCGGCGGAATTAAACGAAGCTGTTTGACCACTAATTGAACGTATTGTTCCTGTGTTAACAGGTCAAATGGTGCTTTTTGATGCTGCTGGTACATTTTTGTGCCTTTGATTAGATGAAGCATGTGGATTTTAAGGGCATGAATCGGTAGTTTTCCAACTTCTTTTGCCGTTTGAAGCATCATTTCTTCAGTTTCATAGGGCAAGGAATTCATCAGATGGACACATATTTTTAGCTTAGTGTCTTTGAGTTCTTGTACTTTTTCTTTGAACTGTTCATAAGTATGGGCACGGTTGATTCTTTCTGAGGTATAGTCATGGATGGTTTGAAGGCCCAGTTCAATCCAGATGTCTTTGATGTCTGCACATTTATTCAGATAATCAATGACTTCTGAAGGAAGACAGTCAGAGCGAGTTGCAATGCAGATGCCGATGACATCTTCTCTTTCAAGGAACGGTTCGACGCATTCTTTGATTTTTTCAAGTGGTCCATAAGTGTTGGTGTATGATTGAAAGTAGGCCATCAGCTGTGCATCTGGCCATTTGCGATGCATGATTTGAGCACCATGTTCAAACTGTTCCATCAATGATGCTTTACTAGCTCCCTGAAATTCACCAGACCCCAATGAGCTGCAGAAAGTACATCCCCCAGTACTTTTTGAACCATCACGATTTGGACAGGTAAAGCCTGCATTCAAAGGAACCTTGCAGACTTTTGTGCCATAATGAGTTTTGAGATAATAATTCCATGTGTGATAACGTTTGTTGTCAAGTGAATAAGGAAATGGATTGTTCATGATGCCTCCTTGAAAAAGGTGTCAAAGACACCTTTCGTTTATTTTTCAATAGCTTGAATCGCCAGACAAAGTGGACCGCCCTGTGTAATAAAGGCACAGGAGAGATTGTGAATTTCGATGTCTGCTCCATCAAATGCTTTCAAGATTTTTTCTTTGACTTTCTGAGCTTGTTCAGGGACAAAGGCATGTGAAATAAAGAAGCGATGATTCTGATTGAATCCTTTTTCCTGCAGTTCTTTGATGACTTTGTTGACGGCAAGATCGAAATTTCTACCGACAGCAAACTTGTCTAGACGGCGGCCATCTTCTGTCTGTATCATCACAGGCTGAATCTTAAGCAGTCCTCCAAGTGTGGCTGCAAGAGGAGTCAGACGGCCTCCGCGTTTGAGATAGCCAAAATCCTGAGGTAAAAGGAAGGAAATTGAAGTTTCAATTTTCTGAAGCATGATTTCCTTGATTTGTGAAAGTGATTTTCCTTCGTTACGAAGCTTGATGGCCAGCTGAAGCAGATATCGATGTGGACCGCAAAGAGTTTTTGTATTCAGAACTTCAATGTTCTCACGTTCAAAATTGGCACGTGCACTGGCACAGGACTGATATGCACCAGACAAGCCATCTGCCATGCACAGGACAAGGATATCATCATCAGCATAGGTTTCAAAATACTCCATGTATTCTCCCACAGGCGGCTGAGATGAACGCGGAAGATGTCCTTGCTTGATCAGTTCATAGAATTGTACATCATTGATTTCCTCATATTCACGATAAGCCTGATTGTTGATGGTTACACTTAAAGGGGCAATGTCAACATTCATTTCTTTTCCCTCGGATTTTGTGTACATTGTAGATGAATCTGCAAGAATACGAATCATACTAGATCTCCTTTATCGAATTGTTTCACTGATGGTGTTATGTTTTTAGAGTGAAACTTATCATATTTAGTATATCATGACTTGTGCATTAAAATATAGTAAAAATCAAGAAAGAAAACTTCGTAGAAACTTTATCTGTTTTTAAATGGACAAAATTGACATTTGAAGTAAAATCAGCTATAGTAAAAAAGCATTGAAAAGAAGCAGTAGTCAGAGATGAAGCGCAAAGAGAGCTGATGGGTGGTGTAAATCAGCCGTTCTATCTGATGAACTCGTCTTGGAGCAGAATCTAATCCATTCCGTATCTCTGCGTTAAAGAGTGAAAGTGCATGTCATTTGACATGAACTAAGGTGGTACCGCGTCATTTACGTCCTTAGATGAGGGCGATTTTTTATTTTTAGGAGGAAAGAAAATGAGTTATCAGCATCTTGACATTGAAAAGAAATGGCAGAAGTACTGGGAAGAACATGATACTTTTCATACTGACACCCATGATTTCTCAAAGCCAAAATTCTATGCTTTGGATATGTTTCCATATCCATCAGGTGTAGGACTTCATGCAGGACATCCTGAAGGATACACTGCAACTGACATTGTCTGCCGTATGAAGCGCATGCAGGGCTACAATGTTCTTCATCCAATGGGATTTGACAGTTTTGGACTTCCAGCAGAACAATATGCCATCCAAACTGGTAACAATCCAAATGGATTTACTCTTCACAACATTGAAACTTTCACGAATCAGCTGAAAATGCTTGGATTCAGCTATGACTGGGACAAGCAGGTTTCTACATGCGATCCTTCTTTCTATAAGTGGACACAGTGGATCTTCAAGCAGCTGTTTGAACAGGGATTGGCAAAATGCGTTGAAATGCCTGTCAACTGGTGTGAAGAGCTTGGAACAGTGCTGGCCAATGATGAAGTCATTGACGGAAAGTCTGAACGTGGCGGATATCCAGTTGTCAGAAAGAACATGCGTCAGTGGGTCATTGATATCGTCAAGTATGCTGAAAGACTTCTGGAAGGCCTGGATGAAATCGACTGGCCAGAATCTACAAAGGAAATGCAGCGCAACTGGATTGGCAAATCGACAGGAGCACATGTTGATTTTATGGTTGATGGACATGATGACAAGTTTACTGTGTTTACAACACGCTGTGACACATTGTTTGGAGCTACTTACTGCGTTTTAGCACCTGAACATCGTCTGATTGATCTGATTACTACATCAGATGCGAAAGAAGCTGTAGAAGCTTACAAGAAAGCCTGTGCAACGAAAAGTGATCTGGAACGCACGGAACTGAACAAAGAAAAAACAGGAGTCTTTACGGGAGCTTATGCGATCAATCCAGTCAACGGTAAAAAGATTCCAATTTGGATTTCAGACTATGTACTGGCGACTTATGGTACAGGTGCAATCATGGCTGTTCCTGCTCATGATGATCGAGACTATGCTTTTGCGAAAAAATTTGGTCTTGAAATTATTCCAGTTCTTGAAGGTGGAGATATCAGCAAAGAAGCTTGGACTCAGGATGGGGTTCATATCAATTCAGGTTTCATGGATGGTTTAAACAAACAGGATGCCATTGATGCCATGATCAAGTGGCTCAGTGAAAAGGGATGCGGTGAAGCAAAAGTCAATTATCGTTTAAGAGAATGGATCTTTGCCCGTCAGCGTTACTGGGGTGAACCAATTCCTGTTGTCTATCTAGAAAATGGTGATACAGTTGCATTATCTGATGATCAGCTTCCTTTGCTTTTACCTGATGTGGAAGATTATTCACCATCAAAGACAGGTGCTTCTCCACTTGAAAAAGCAACGGATTGGCTGCATGTTGAAATAGATGGCATCAAGGGAAAACGTGAAACAAGCACAATGCCTGGTTCTGCAGGAAGCAGCTGGTATTTCTTGCGTTACATCGATCCGCATAATGAAGAATGTCTGGCAGATCCTGAACTTTTGAAACACTGGCTGCCAGTAGATCTTTACATCGGCGGACCTGAACATGCCGTTGGACATCTTCTTTACAGCCGCATGTGGAACAATTTCCTTTATGACATTGGTGCTGTTCCAGTGAAGGAGCCATTCCATAAGCTGGTCCATCAAGGAATGATTTTGGGTGCCAATGGCATCAAGATGGGAAAACGTTTCCCTGAATTCGTTGTTGATCCAAACACAATCGTACTCAAATACGGTGCAGATACAATGCGTCTTTATGAAATGTTCATGGGACCATTGGAAGCATCCAAGCCTTGGAGTGATCAGGGTGTTGATGGAAGCAGAAAATGGCTGGAACGAGTATGGCGTTTGATCATGGAAACATCTGGCAAGATGACTGATGAACCAACACCTGCATTGGACTATAGCTACAACTTCACGGTAAAAAAAGTAACTGAAGATTATGAAACGCTGAATTTCAACACTGCAATTTCTCAGATGATGATTTTCATCAATGACTGTTACAAACAGGAGAAAATCAACAAAGACATGCTGATTGGATTTGTAAAACTCCTTAGTCCAATTGCACCTCACATCTGTGAAGAAATGTATCAAAGTCTGACAGGTGAAGAAACTTTGGCTTACGCTAACTGGCCTGTTTATGATCCTAAGAAGCTGGTTCTCAATGAAGTTGAAATCGTTGTTCAGGTCAATGGCAAACTGCGCGCAAAATTCCAGTATGCCAAGGATGCTGAAAATGCTGAACTGGAAGCCAAAGCAAAAGAAGCAGTGGCTCAGCAGCTGGAAGGCAAGACAATTCGAAAAGTGATCGTTGTGAAAAACAAATTGGTCAACATCGTTGCCAATTAAACCAACAAAGTGCCTGAAAGGGCACTTTTTTCTGTTTTTTATGATAAAATCAATATGTGAGGTGATCGTATGCTGAGCAAATATCATGAACAAATGGACTTTAGCTGTCCAATGAGTGACTATCCTAGACCACAGATGAGACGTGAAAGCTATTTCTGTCTTAATGGCAATTGGAATTATGTCATCAAGGGCAAACACCGCCAGATTTCTGGTCAAGCTCTTGTGCCTTTTTCACTGGAATCTGAACTTGGAGGAGGCATCAGTCCTTTAAAGGCAGATGAAATGCTGATCATGGAACGAGAATTTACTCTTCCAGAAGGATTTAGAAATCAGCGGGTGGTGCTTCATCTGGATGCCTGTGATGCTCAGTGTGAAGTCTTTGTCAATGGACAAGCAGTAGGTTCTGGAAGCTGCGGGTATCTTCCTGTGGAGTGCGAGATCACTTCCGCTTTGGAAGCTATCAATCATTTGAAAGTGATTATTCGAGATCCAACAGAAGCTGCAGGACAGCCACGTGGAAAACAGTCTTCTCATCCAAAAGGAATCTGGTATACTGCTCAAAGCGGACTTTGGCAAACTGTTTGGATTGAAAGTGTTCCTGAACAGTACATCACTTCAATAAAAATGACCCCTCATTTGGATGATGGTACTTTGCAGCTTTTGGTACATGCATCATCTAATGGCATTGTTGAAGCTGAAGTTGAAGGAGAAACATTTGAATTCAGGACTGGAATTCCTGCTTGCATTCAGATAAAAAATGTTCATCCATGGTCACCTGAGGATCCTTATCTGTATGATCTTAAATTAAAGTTGAATCAGGATGAAGTTTGTTCTTATTTTGCGATGCGCAAATTTTCTATTGAAAAAGATTCTCAAGGCATTAAGCGACTGTTTCTCAATCATCGTCCTGTTTTTCATACTGGACTTCTTGATCAGGGCTATATGAGCGATACACTGCTCAGCTGGCCATGTGATCAGGCTATGATTGATGACATTCTTACTGCCAAGTCCATGGGATTCAACATGTTAAGAAAGCACATCAAGATTGAACCGCTCAGGTGGTATTATCATTGTGATCGTCTTGGCATGCTGGTGTGGCAGGACATGGTCAATGGCGGAGGACCTTACAACAAGTTCACTATCAATCTTCCTTTATTTACAGATATTCATTATAAAGACAATCTCTATTGGCTGTTTGGACGTTCTTCTTTAAAGGAAAGAGAACACTGGATCAAAGATCTCAAAGGCATGATTGATCATCTGTACAATGTTCCTTCGATTGCAATGTGGGTCATTTTTAATGAAGGCTGGGGACAATTTGATGTTGATAAAGCATATGAACTTGTCAAGACAATGGACAGCAGCCGCACGATTCTTCCTTGCAGCGGATGGCATGATCAGAAGATCGGTGAGCTTCGCAGCTGGCATGTGTATTTTAGACCTTATCAATTTAAAAAGGACAAATTGGATCGCTGTGTTGTTCTTTCCGAATTTGGAGGTTATCAGCTGCCTGTTCAAGGACATCTTGTTTCTGAACAGCCTTATGGCTACAAAAATATCACAGACTCTTCTCATATGGAAAAAGAGCTAACTGAACTTTATCTGAACCAGATACTTCCAGGGATGAAACAAGGTCTTTCTGCCAGTGTCTTTACTCAGCTGAGTGATGTTGAAAGAGAAGTCAATGGATTGATCACTTATGACCGCAAAGTCTTGAAAATCAATCCTGATGTGATGAAAGCATTGAATGATAAACTTAAACTGGAATAAAAACAATGCACCTTGCTACAATGTAGTGAGGTGTTTTTGATGAAAAAAGTACTTTTTTTGATTCTTTGTGCTTTATTGTGCTGTCCATGTGTCATCTATGGCGAAGAAACAGAATTGACACCACAGGCATCTGCATCAGTTTTAATGGATTATGACAGTAGAGAAATACTATACGAAAAAAACATGCATGAGAAACTTTATCCTGCATCCATGACTAAAATGATGAGTCTTTATCTTGTGTTAAAGGCAGTCCATCAAGGAGTTTTAAAGTGGGAAGATTCAGTGTGTGCTTCAAGTCATGCTGCAAAGATGGGAGGCAGTCAGATTTATCTGGAAGAAGGGGAACAGATGAGTGTTCTTGACTTATTTAAGGCAAGTACTGTGGCCAGTGCCAATGATGCCATCACTGCTTTGGCGGAAAAGGTCAGCGGATCAGAAAGCGCATTTGTAAACAAAATGAATGAAACTGCAGTCTCATTTGGATGCAAGGACACTCATTTTGTCAATCCAACTGGACTGCATGATGAAAACCATGTTTCTTCTGCCTATGATATGGCTTTGATTGCCTCTTCTCTGATTGAAGAAGGACAAGATGAACTGCTTCAATATACTTCTCTTTTAGAGGACTATATTCGTGAGGATTCAGAACAGAAATTCTGGCTGGTCAACACCAACAAAATGCTTAGAAGCTATCAGGGAATGGATGGATTAAAAACTGGGTATACCTCGCAATCCCTTTACTGTATCACGGTAACAGCATTAAGAGATGGAATGCGTTTAATAGCAGTGGTTATGCATGAACCTGATAAAAATACTCGAAGCAAAGAAGCAGCAGCTCTGCTGGACTATGGGTTTGCGAACTACCAGGTCAGTGAACTCATCAAAGAAAATGAATTTTCAGAAGTGATTCAAATTGACAAAGGTATTCCAAATTGGATCGAAATAACAAACAGGGATGCATTGAAGCTGACTCATCAGCGTACAGATTCCATATCAGAAACGGATCGTAAAATCATTCTTAAAGAGCTTCATCCTCCTATCCAAACAGGAGACCTTGTTGGAGAAATGATCCTGCAGCTGTCCAATGGAAAAAATGTTTCATCTTCACTGATTGCAAAACAAGCATCAGATAAAATGACATTCTGGCCTATTTTCATCCATTGTCTTGAACAGGTTATCTTTTAATAATCGACAGGATTCTATTTGAAAAGGACTGTTTTCGGTCCTTTTTTCTGTTTCATCAAAGTTCGACATTGTCAATGATTGACCTGTTATGTCTAAAAAATAGAGATATTTCCACATGAACTAGAAAATTGCTTAAACTGAAATCAGGAGGAGCATGATATGAGAAGCATTGTAAGCAGAAATGTACATACATTTGAATTCTCTGGTGAATTGGACAATTTAAGAATTACGAATCTTAAAAATGTTGTGATTCAGCTGATTGATCAGTACAAATGTCCAGTTGTACAGTTTGACTTTAAAGACGTCACTTTCATTGACTCTACGGGAATCGGATTTGTTTTAGCAAGATACAATCAGATTCAGGCCTACCAAGGTGAACTCGTATTGAAAAATGTAACGCCTTTTGTTCGTAAAATACTGGCAATTTCTGGAATTTTCCAAATCATTAAAGTTGAGAATGATGAAATCAGGAAAGGGGTGCTCAGATGAATTCAATGACATTGACTTTTGATGCAAAGATTGAAAATGAAGTATTTGCCAGAACCAGTGGAGTTGCCTTTTTAATGCCGCTGAATCTGAGTACAGAAGCAATGATGGAAATTAAGACAGTACTTGCAGAAGCCATTGTCAACGCAATTCTTCATGGCTATCAGAATCGTCAGGAAGGAAAAATTACACTTTCCATGAGCATTAGTGATGAGAAGGAACTAACGCTTATTGTTGAAGATGATGGAGTTGGGATGGAGGATGTGCTTCTGGCAATGACGCCAATGTACACCTCTTGTAAAGAGCAGGAAAGATCAGGAATGGGATTTACCATCATGGAAACATTTCTGGATTCATTGGAAGTGCAGTCAGCAGCGGGAGAGGGATGCAGAATCATTGGAAAGAAACAACTGAAGCAATATGGATGAAAGCTGGATTGAGCTTTTAAAAAGGGCACAGTCGGGGGATATGGAAGCTAGAGAACAGCTCATGAATGACAACATGGGTCTAGTCTATTCCATCACAGGCAGATTTCGTTCTCATAGTTCTTATCAAGATCTTGTTCAGATTGGATGCATTGGATTGATGAAATCAATTTTGAATTTTGATGAAACATTCAATGTTCGTTTTTCAACGTATGCTGTACCTATTATTTTAGGTGAAATTAAACGATTCTTTCGTGATGAAGGGCAGATGAAAATCTCACGTTCTTTAAAAGAAAATTATTTGAAAATATTAAAAGCAAAAGAGATGTTATCCCAGCGATTAGATCATGAGCCTAGCCTTGAAGAAATTGCTAGAGAATGTCTACTAGATGAAACAGATGTGATCTTGGCACTGGAAGCCAATCAGCATGTTGCTTCATTGGATACTTCAACCAGCGGCAAAGATGGATCACAGGTTCGAATAGATGAAAGAATCAATGATGGAAAAGAACTAGATATTGAACTTAAGGTTGCCCTTGAAATGGAAATCAAGAATTCACTTAGTGCAAGAGAGCAGCTGATTCTTTATTATCGCTATCAAATGGATTACAATCAGCAAGCCATTGCGGAAAAACTCAACATTTCTCAGGTACAAGTCTCTCGTCTTGAAAAGAAAATTTATGAAAAGCTAAAAAACAAACTTCTTTGTTGACATGGTCTATTCTTTTGACTATAATTTTTTTCGGCAGCCTTTAATCTGATCCAGAGAGGTCAGAAAGGAAAAAGAACGTTTATGAACCATTTAGGTCTTTTTCCGCGCGAAAAAGACCTTTTTTCTAGGCTGTAAGAGGAGAGTAAAATATGAAAAAGAATAGTTTAGCACTGAAGATGACTCTTTCTATGGTACTTGGTCTTGCCTGCGGAGTTCTCTTTCTTCTTCTTCGTCAGAATCTGACGGCTTCCAACCAGATTGAAACTTGGAACATGATCAACAATCTTTTGTTTCAGGACATCACAGCAGAAGGAGCTCAACAGGCAATTGGTTTGTTTTATCTGATTGGTCAGCTGTTTGTCAATGCACTTCAGCTGGTCATCGTACCGATGGTTTTTACAAGCATTGTCATTGCAATGTGCCGTATTTCGGATACAAAGAAGCTTGGACGCATCTCTGCAAAAACGATTGGTACTTTCATGCTGACAACATGTGTGGGGCTTCTTTTTGCAGGAATCGTTGGTATGACAGTTTATCATCTTGGAGCGTTCAATGTTGAAGTTGAAGGTCTTGCATCCTCTACTGGTTCAACTGGAAGCAATCCTTTGAACATTCTGCTTCAAGTCATTCCTAACAACATTTTGACTGTCTTTTCAACGAATGGAAGAGTACTTTCTGTTGTCTTTATTGCGGTCTGCGTAGGTCTTGCGATCAACAAGACAAACAAGCAAAGCACTTTAAAGAAACTATGTGAAGAAGTCAATGAAATCATTACGATTTTCCTGAGTTTTGTTGTCAATAAATTTGGTCCTATTGCGATTTTCTGTCTGCTTAGCAGAACCTTTGCGATTTATGGCGTCAATCATCTGGTTCCAGCGATGGCGTACATGGTGACTGTCATTCTAGCCTTGTTTGCATATCTATTGATTGGTTATCCATTGTATGTTAAGTTCCTAGGCAAACTCAATCCAATTCCATTCATTAAAAAAATTGTAAAAGTTGCAGTCTTTGGTTTTTCAACATCAAGTTCTGCAGCAACGCTTCCAATGAATCTGAAAACAACGACTGAAGAATTGGGAGTTCATGAAGACATTGCAAGTTTTGTGCTTCCTCTTGGCATGACTGTTAACATGGATGGCACTGCCATTATGCAGGTGATTGCAGCAGTCTTTGTGGCAGGATGTGCAGGTTATGAAATCTCTTTCTTGAATATTCTTGTGATTGGTGTACTTGCACTGGTTGCTTCTATTGGGACTCCTGCAGCACCTGGTGCCGGAGCAGTTATTCTGTTTACCATCCTTTCTGGCATGGGATATACAAGTGATGCTGCACTTATGGCTTATTCTCTGATTCTGGCGATCAATCGTCCTGTTGAAATGCTGGTGACTAGCTTAAATGTTGTCGGCGACAGTTCAACGGCATTGATTGTTGCAAAGAGTGAAAATGGTGTCAACGAAAAAATCTACAGCAAAGAAGTACAGTAAAAAAAGAAACAGCTGAGTGAAAACAGCTGTTTTTCTTTTACTATTTTGATACACTAAATATAAGGTGATGAATATGAATGCTAAAAATCTGACACTTAATTTGAAAGAATCCACTATGCATGTGATTCAGTTTGGAAAAGGGAAAGAGCATCTGATCATGATCCCTGGCTTAGGAGATGGTCTTGCATCCATTAAAGGACTTGCGATTCCTTTTTCATTATTATATCGAGATTACGCTAAAAAGTATCGTGTTACTGTTGTCAGTGCAAAAAATCAGATGAAAGATTGCATTACTACCAAAGAAATGGCCAAGGATATCATTGAAGCGATGGATCTTTTGAAAATTAATCAGGCAGATGTGCTGGGAATTTCACAAGGCGGCATGACTGCACAGCATCTTGCGCTTGAATATCCTCAACGAATCAGAAAGCTTGTTTTAGCTGTGACTGCTTCACGATGCAATCCGCTTTTAGCTTCATGTATAGATCGATGGATAAATATGGTTCAGACAGATGATTATGTATCATTTATGAAAGATAATCTTTTGTCCATGTACACCAAAGAATATTGTCGCAGAAACTTATGGATGGTTCAGATTACAGGAAGAATAAAGCCAAAAAGCTTTGATCGTTTTCTGAAGATGGCAGAAGCCTGCAAAACACACAATACATATGAGCATTTAGATCAAATCGGATGTCCTGTACTTGTGATTGCCGGTGAAGATGATCAGGTCGTTGGTAAAGATGCATCCATTGAGATTGCAGAAAAGATCCCTCAGGCAAAACTGATTATCTATCCTGATGTGGGTCATGCAGCCTATGAAGAAGCCAAAGACTTTCATCGGTGTGTTCTTGATTTTTTACAGATTGATTGAGAAATCCTGAACAAGGATTTCTTTTTTTCTTGTGTTTTAATTTGACTGAATTTCCCATACTACAGATGGAGGTAAGTACTATGGACATCAATCAAATTGAACACGCAATCAAACAGCATGCTCCTTCAAAAGCAAAAGGAGTCAATCTAGTTATGGCATTTGTCTGGGGAGGTGGAATAGGCCTAGCAGGACAGCTGATTCTGGAAGGATATATGAGTCTCTTCAACCTATCTTTTCAGCAGGCTGCAGCTTGCACCAGCATGACATTTATTGCATTTGCTTCATTGCTGACAGGACTTGGTGCATATGACTGGCTTGCTCAGCATGCAGGAGCAGGACTTTTTATTCCTATTACTGGTTTTTCTAATGCACTTACATCATGTGCATTGGAAGCTAAGTCAGAAGGGTTGATTTATGGAATTGGTTCTAACATGTTCAAGCTTGCAGGTTCTGTATTAACCTATGGAATTGTAACAGCCTATGTCCTTGGAATCATTAGGATGGTGATAGGGTTATGAAAACCATACAGTTTCAAAATGTGTATGTGCAATGCTCAGGTGCTTCAGGAGGTCCCATGGAAAAGCAGGGACTTCTTGGAGGTCAGCTTGATGTGGTCTTTGATGAAATTTACTGTGGTGAAAAGACATATGAGATGGCAGAGAGAAGACTATTATCTGCTGCCGTTGATGTCATGCTGAAAAAGGGAAATCTCAAAGCAAGCGATGTGGATTGTTATGTTGGAAGCGATCTGATCAATCAGCTGGGAACAGCCCATTATTTTATGAAGCACATGGAGCAGTCTTTTTTCGGTGTTTATGCAGCCTGCAGCGCATCTACAGTTTCCAGTGCATTGTGCGGAATACTGATTGAAGGTGGGTTTGCACAAAAGGCATGTGCATTTGCCAGTTCTCACAATGCAACTGCTGAACGTCAGTTTCGTTATCCCAATGAATATGGCATTCAGAAACCTGATACGACAACATTTACAGTAACTGGTGCGGGAGCAATCTGTTTTTCGAATCAGAAAAGCAAGATTCGTCTTGCTTCAGCAACGATTGGAAAAGTCATTGATTTTGGATTCAAAAATGTCAATGACATGGGATCTGCAATGGCACCTGCTGCCTTTGATACCATCATGACTCATTTCAAAAATACCGATACATCTTTTGATGATTATGATTTGGTCATCACAGGTGATTTGTCCAAAGTTGGTCATTCAGTACTGTTTGATTTGTTTCGATCCAAAGGAATTGAAACTGATGCGAAACTGTCAGACTGTGGATTGTTGGTTTATAACCTGAATGAACAGCCTGTTTTTTCAGGGGGAAGTGGATGTGCATGTAGCATGATTGCAACCATAGCATCCATCTTCCCTAAAATGATCAAGGGTGAGTTCAAGCGCGTTTTGGTTGCAGCAACTGGAGCTTTACTTTCACCTGTGATGGTACAGCAGAAGGATTCAATACCGTGTATTTCCCATTGTGTTGTGTATGAAAGGACAGATTTATGAACTATTTTGCGGCATTTATCACTTGTGGTTTGATTTGTGTAATTGGTCAATTGATTTTTGATCATACCAATTTTACTGCTGGGCATATTACATCTTTGTTTGTAGTCATTGGCTGTTTTTCGGATTTCTTTGGCTTGTATGATCAGCTTGTTGATTTTGCAGGAGCAGGTGCACTTCTCCCCATTACTTCATTTGGACATACGCTGATGCATGCTGCCATGGAAGGAGCTCAAAAGAGTGGTTTTTTAGGACTTGCTGGCAACCTGCTTTCAACTACAAGTGCTGGAATTACAACTGCAATTACATGTGCTTTCTTTGCTGCATTGATTTTTAAACCTAAATTATGACCTCAGTATCTATTCATACCAATGAAAATATTGAGTGGTTTCAGCAGCATTGTCAGTGTTATGATTTGACGATTCGTTCTGTTATTACGCAAAATGAAACCTATTATTTGCTTTTTCTAGGGGGAATTACTACTTCAGGAAGCGTACAGCCAGTAATACAAGGGCTTGCAGAAGATCCCCAAAGCATGATTTTTCTTAATGCATCTGTCAGTAGTGCTGAAACGCTTGAACAGGCTTATCAGAAGATGCTTCAAGGGCAGACTGTTGTTTTTAAGCTGAATTCAATTTTGTGTGCAGTTGTTGATACACGTGCGATTCCTGGCCGCAGTACCAGTGAACCTTCAGTGGAAAAAAGCATCAGAGGGGCCCGAGATGGATTTGTTGAAACATTGATGCTGAATCTTGGATTGATTCGAAAACGTATTAAAGCACCTGATTTGAGAATTTTGAATGTTTGTTTTGGAACTCAGACACAGACTGATATCGCCATTTTTTACATCGACTCAGTTGTGAAAAGAGATGTACTGGATGATTTTCTTTATCGGCTGGAACGTGTTCCAAAAGCTTTGAATCTTCAATCAGAACGTGAACTTGTTTCTCATTTGTATCCGCAATGGTACAACCCATATCCTCATGTTCGTTTTACAGAACGTCCTGATTTAGTTTGTATTCATCTTTTACAAGGACAGATTGCTGTAATAGTGGATCATTGTCCAACTGCAGTTTTAGTGCCTATTACCTTGTTTGAATGTACCTCTCAGATTGAAGAAATCACTCAGCCTCGTCTTGTGTCCATGATGTTAAGAACATTGCGAACACTTGGTCTATTGTTCAGTGTGTTTCTTTTACCGGTGTGGATTTGTACACTTAAGTTCAGCACATTTTCTGAATTGGCTTTTTTTGTAGCGCAAATTCTTGCAGTTGACTGCATCATTGAATGGGTCAGACTATCTTTGATTCATTCTCCATCTATTTTAAGCAGTATGCTGGGAATGATTTCAGTGTTCATTTTAGGAGAAACTGCAGTCAATTTTGGAGCATATACACAGGAGATGCTGATTCTTGTTGCGATATCCAATGTTGGTAATTTCGTGACTTCTAGCTATGAACTTTCGATGGCCAATAAATTAACTCGTTTTTTTCTTGTGCTATGTACTTTGTTTTATCAGAGAATTGGATTAACTATTGGGATTGTCGTGACAGTGCTAATTCTTCTATGTACTGATAATGGTCCAATCAGCTATCTGTATCCGCTGATTCCATTTGATAGAAAAGAATTCTTCCGGCTGTTGAGCGGAAAAAAGAAGTGACAACTCTTGTAATCTTTTGTATAATCAGTCAGAGGTGATTTTTTTGGCTTTTCAGGTGAATGTACAGCAGTTTGAAGGTCCACTGGATTTGATGCTGCATCTGATCAAAGAACATGAACTAGATTTGTTTGATCTAGACATCAGTGTTCTTGCCGATCAGTATTTGAACTATCTCAATCAGATGGAACATCTTCATCTGGAAGTTGAAAGCGAGTACCTTGTTGAACTAGCAACATTGATTGAATACAAAAGCAGAAAGCTTCTTCCGAAGGATGATTCTCAATTGAATTCAGACTATGAAGAAGACCCGAAAGAACGCCTTGTCCGCAGATTGATTGAATATCAGCAGTTCAAAGAAGTTTCTCAGGCACTCAATGATCTTCATCAGGAACGTTTGCTGCATCTATCTCGTCCGCTTTCTTTGGAAAGTGAACAATGGTCAAAGGCAGAGTCGAATGAAAAACTGTCAGGGAATCCATATGATCTTGTCAAGGCGATGATGAAATGTTTGAGAAGAGCACAGCTGTCAAAGCCGATTGAAACTCGCTATACAAAAAAAGAATTGTCTGTTGATGATCGTAAACTGCAGATTACAGCTCGACTTCGAGACTTACCTAAAACATTCACATTTGAAAATCTTCTGGAAGACTGCGCTAGTGTTCATGAATCCATTGTCACTTTTCTTGCAGTTCTCGAACTGGCAAAAAACCAGATTCTTGTTTTTAGTGTGGATGACAAAGATACGATCTGGTTTGAAAGGGGGAGTGCATGATGGAAAATCTTTTACCGATTGCAGAAGGACTGCTTTTTCTAGTCGGTGATGAAGGAATCAGTGAACAGCAGCTTTCTATGGCGCTCGATATCAGTGAAAAAGAAGCTCATGATTATTTGGATCAGCTTCAAGTTAAATATCAGGAAGATACTTTTGGCATGGAAATCGTCTGTTACGGCGGTGTCTGGCGTTTTGTCTCTAAAGCATTGGTTCATCCATTTGCACAGAAGCTTTTTCAGAATTCCAAATCTTCGCAGCTGTCACAAAGTGCATTAGAAACACTTGCGATTGTTGCCTATAAACAGCCCATTACCCGTGTTGAAATTGAAGAAATTCGTGGTGTTGGCTGTGACATGATGCTAAGAAAACTTCAGGCTAGAAATCTGATTGCAGAAGTTGGGCGTTCTGAAGCACCAGGAAGACCGATTCTATATGGTGTGACTGAAGAATTCATGGATAGTTTTAAACTTTTCTCATTGGATGAACTTCCTGAATTGCCTGATTTTAATGAACAGCAGAGTGAAAATCTGTTTGATTAAAGAGCGAATGCTCTTTTTTTCTTTATGTGAAAAAAAACACTTGCAAATTTCTTCACAAGTGGTAATATATATGTGCAATTACAAGATTGCTTTACTTGTATAGTTGTCAATAGTATGCTGACATGTTTCTAGCCACTGGCTTACAGTGGACTACAAGTAAACCTTTTCCCCCGAATAGAATCTTAAGTCACCGTAAGGTGATTTTATTTTTTCCATTTTCCTTCAATCATCGTATAACAGATGAGTACTCCTAATGATGCAAAGACAATCAAAAGATAACCAAGGATGATGGCAACAATATGTTCTGTAGAAATCAAAAAGCCAAGACCAAAAAGAAGCAATGCATAAACTTTTAAAAGTCTGCTGCAGGCTTGATTGTAAGCACGAATATCTGTCACTTTGATTTCTGATGAGTCATTTGCCCATAAATTTACTGGTTTTTCTGACTTTTTGATACGACAGGCAATCCAGTAAAACAGCAAGGCAACCAGTGTAAAGATGACAAGAATCACGGAAATACCCCCTAGGAAAATTATACTAAAACAGTGATTGTTTTCAAAGAAAACAATCAAATCAATGTACATTATCTTCTTTTGTGCTAAAATAAATAAGTGTTTAAAGGAGAAAACTACATGAGTGAATGTAATCATAATTGTGCAAACTGCAGCAGCAAAGACTGCAAAGATCGTAAAGGGATTCAGAAAGCACAGTTGAATCCATACAGCAAGGTTGGAAAAGTGATTGGTGTAATTAGTGGAAAGGGCGGCGTTGGAAAATCGCTTGTCACTTCCTTGATGTCAGTTGCAATGAGTCGAGAAGGCTATCGTGTTGCCATTTTGGATGGTGATATTACTGGACCATCTATTCCTAAATCATTTGGTGTTCATGAAGCCATTGGTGGAAATGACTATGGCATGTTCCCAGCGATTTCAGATACAGGAATTCAAATGATGTCAACAAATCTGCTTCTTGATGAGGAAACTCAGCCAGTGCTTCTTCGCGGTCCAATCATTGCCAATATGGTGACACAGTACTATACAGATGTCATCTGGCATGATGTTGACTACATGTTTGTGGACATGCCTCCGGGAACTGGCGATATAGCATTGACGGTATTCCAGCAGCTTCCAGTGGATGGAATCATTATCGTTACAACACCACAGGAACTGGTCAGCATGATTGTTGAAAAAGCAATCAACATGGCTAATATGATGAACATTCCAGTATTGGGAATTGTAGAAAACATGAGCTATGTGGAATGTCCAGACTGCGGCAAGAAACTGTATGTCTTTGGAGAAAGTCATGCGAAGGAAATCACTGAAAAGTATGGTCTTGAACTTTTGGCACAGATTCCATTGAATCCAGTGACTGCACATCTAGTGGATGGCGGAAACATCGAAAGCGCTGATACTGACGCTCTTGCAAAAGCTGTCGAAAAAATCAAAGCACTTTAGGAAAGCGGTTCTCCCGCTTTCTTTTTTATTTCATAGGAAAGTTCTCTCACACCTATGAAAAGTCATGAAAACAGATTGTTAACTTGAAAAAAAGAAGTCAGGAGGAGGACAATAAAAAAATGAATTCTTACAAACTCATCGATTTATTGAGTATAATAATCAAAAAGGATTCACATAAACTTCACAGGATTTAGTTATGATGAACATGGAGATGATGGATATGATCAAATTATTAATTGTCGATGATGAAATCAGAATTCGAGAAATGATTCGAAAATATGCTCAGTTTGAAGGATTTCATTGTGATGAAGCAAAAAGTGGAACAGAAGCAGTGAAGATGGCACTTGAAAATGAGTATGACTGCATCATTATGGATATAATGATGCCTGAGATGGATGGGTTTGCTGCCTGCAGACAGATTCGCAAAGAAAAAAATGTACCGATTCTGATGCTTTCTGCACTTTCAGAAGAATATGATAAAATTCATGGATTTGATCTAGGGGTGGATGACTATGTAGTGAAGCCTTTTTCACCTAAAGAGCTGATGATGCGCATTAGAGCAATTGTCAAGCGTTCTAAAGGTCAAGAGAATGAGTTCTTTGAAGTAGAAGGACTTAAAATTGATTTTTCAGCTCATCAAGTTTTAATTGATGGTGAAGCTGCATCTCTTTCTCCAAAAGAGTATGATCTTCTTTGTGCTCTGGTCAGCAATCGCGGCATTGCGATGACGCGCGAAAAACTGCTTCAAAAGGTGTGGGGATATGATTTCTTTGGAGATGATCGAACATTGGATACTCACATCAAATTGCTTCGCCGGAATCTAAAGCATTACAGCAAGTTCATTGTGACATTAAGAGGGGTAGGATACCGTTTTGAAAAGACAGTCTAGTCTTCGCTGGAAGATTTTGAAATATCTGCTTGTGTTTGTGTTTGCCATGATTACTTTGATCTGGCTTTTTCAGATTGTTTTTTTGGATAGCTTTTACAAGTCCATAAAATCCAAAAATCTGGATATTGTTGCTGATGAAGTGACAAACTCGCTCAATGATTCGCATCTGCAGCAGCACATTGATACGCTCAGCACTGACAATGAAGTGTGCATTCGAGTTGTACGCATCATGAATCAAAAGTATGTTCCAATCACAGTTCAATATGTATCTTCAGAACGTTCTGCCTGCGCTGTTGCTCGATTGAGCGATGAACAGGTTATTGAATACTGGAACAAAGCCAGAGAAAATAAAGGAAAAACACAAAGTGAAACAAGAGAAGTCATACCGCTTGCAGTTCCTGGATCTTTGCAGATGAGCTATAGAGAAACAGGCTATCAGGATCTTGTGATGGCTAAAAGTATTGGTGAAGAAGGTCTTGATGCACTAATTTTGGTAAGTACTCGTATTTCCCCGGTTAATTCTACAATTGAAACACTTCGCGTACAGCTGATTGTCATTACCCTTGTTATCTGTTTGATGGCAATAGGACTGGCTACCTTTATGACACTGAAGGTGACAAAGCCATTGGAAGAAATCAATCAGGCCACCCGTATTTTAGCGACTGGGAACTATGATGTGGAGTTTACTGCATCAGGATATAAGGAAATCAATGAATTGAATGAAACGATGAATGATGCAGCCTTTAAGCTTAAACAGGTGGATCAGCTTAGAAGAGAACTCTTATCGAATGTTTCTCATGATCTTCGTACGCCATTAACAATGATTGAAGGCTACAGTGAAATGATGAGAGATCTTCCAGGAGAAAACACACCTGAAAATGCTCAGGTCATTTTGGATGAAGCTCATCGTTTGACGCTTCTTGTCAATGATTTGCTTGATTTAAGCCGTTTGGAAGAGAAGAAGATATCTTTGAATATTGAAACTGTTGATTTGTCTGAAATGCTCAGGGAGATTGTTCAGCGTTATCAGAAGTATGTGCAGTCTCTTCAGCTTGAACTTATCTATGAAGTTGATTCCAATTTGTTCATTGAATGTGATTCGAAGAGAATTCAACAGGTCATTTATAATTTTATCAACAATGCCATTCAGTATTCAGGTGCTGGGAAAACCATCGAAATTCGTTGTAAAGCAGAACTTGGAAAAGTGCACTTTGCGATTCAAGATCATGGGCAAGGTATTGAACAGGAGTATTTGGATTCTATTTGGGAACGCTATTACAAGATTGATCGAGAACATGTACGTTCATCTTCAGGTAGTGGAATCGGTCTAAGTATCTGTAAACAGATTTTAGAATTGCATCAAGTAAAGTATGGGGTGCAATCTGAAGTTGAAAAAGGAACAATGTTCTGGTTCGAATTTCCAATTGTAACAAAATAGTTGTCAAGAAATCACAAATAAGTTATATTACAGATATGAGTACAGGAGGAAATGATCATGAAAGAGTTAAAAGGAACAAAAACTGAAAAGAATCTAATGGAAGCTTTTGCAGGGGAAAGTCAGGCCCGCAACAAGTATTCTTATTATGCATCTCAGGCAAAGAAAGACGGTTATCAGCAGATTGCTGCTTTCTTCGAAGATACCGCAGCCAATGAAAAGGAACATGCTAAACTGTGGTTTAAGTATCTTCATGGCGGTAAAGTTCCTTCAACAGAAGTAAATCTGGAAGATGCTGCAGCTGGAGAAAACTTTGAATGGACAGACATGTATGCTCGTATGGCAAAAGAAGCTCGTGAAGAGGGATTTGATGAAATTGCTGAAGTGATGGAAGGTGTAGCAAAAGTTGAAGCTGCTCATGAAGCACGCTACCTTGCCTTGCTGAAGAATCTTAGAGAAAACAAAGTCTTTGAAAAAACTGAAGAAGTTGTATGGGAATGCCGTAACTGCGGTCATCTGCACTATGGAAAAGAAGCTCCAGAAGTATGCCCAGTCTGCAATCACCCAAAGGCTTACTTCATGATTC
>JAFQKG010000135.1 GCA_017397025.1 Erysipelotrichaceae bacterium
CTTTCTCTGACCATCATTTTTTCATTGATTAAGCGTTAAGAGCTTTCTTTGCAACTTCAACGATTGCTGCAAATCCCTGTTCATCATGAATAGCGATTTCAGACAGCATTTTTCTGTTGACAGTGACATTAGCCAGCTTCAAGCCGTGCATCAGTTTAGAATAGCTGATATCGTGCATTCTTGCTGCAGCATTGATACGAGCGATCCACAGCTTGCGCATTTCACGCTTAGTCTGCTTACGTCCGATGTAGCTGTAACGCAGTGAACGCATTACCTGTTCATGTGCAGTTCTGTACAGCAAATGCTTAGAACCAAAATAACCCTTTGCGAGCTTCAGCACTTTCTTATGGCGTGCTCTAGTTACCTTACCAGTCTTTACTCTCATCGTAATTTCCTCCTTCGATTAGTCCTGAATCAGCTGTTTGATACGCTTCATATCGCTCTTGGAAACCAGAGCAGGCTTTCTCAGCTGAACTTTCTGCTTATGTGTTTTGTTGGCAGCAAAGTGAGATACGTACGCATGACCTCTCTTCAGCTGTCCTGATCCTGTTCTTTTTACACGCTTAGCCAGCGCTTTTTTTGTTTTCATCTTAGGCATAATCTTTCTTCTCCTTTACCTATTTTTTCTTTGGCGTCAATACTACTGACAATGTATTTCCTTCCATTGTCGGCTGCTTGTCGATGCCAGCAACATCTGACATCTGTTCAATGAACTGATTCATGACCTGCTTCCCAACGTCCTGACGTGTAATCATACGACCACGGAATCTCATGTCAACTTTGATCTTCATGCCATCTTCTGCCCAGCCTCTTGCCTGGCGCAGTTTTGTTTCAAAGTCATGAGTATCAATGACAGGAGACAGACGGAGCGGCTTGACTTCAGTTACATGCTGCTTCTTCTTTGCTTCCTTCGCTTTCTTCTGCTGTTCAAAGCGATAGCGTCCATAATCCAGAATTTTGCATACTGGAGGCACAGCATTAGGTGCCACACACAACAAATCCAGATTAGATTCGTACGCTCTTTCCAGAGCTTCACGGCGCATCATTACGCCCAGCTGCTGTCCAGATTCAGAAATGACCATGACTTCCTTAAAACGGATGTTCTCATTGACCAATTCTTCAGTTCCATGTTTCTTGCTAATAAAAGACACCTCTTTCCAATTCATCAAAAAAAGCAGGACAGACACATTCTTCCCGCTTCAAACTTTACCTACTTAAGTCTTTCTGCAGCGTTGACCCAACTCCTAAGGAATTCGGGTGAGAAGAATCTTCTACTTTCCACATCTTTATTTGCTCAAATAGAATAACACAACTTCACAGTTGCGTCAATAGTTTTTTAAAATACAAATCCAGAAATTTTTACATCAACACTTCCGCATTTCAGATTGGTCATCAACTGAATGTTCTGTGCAACTCGGCTCTGAAGTTCTTCACATGTGCGATTGACATTCAATCCATATTTAACCTTTGCATCCACACTGACATGCAGACGATTGTTCTGAATTCGGCAAACAACTGCTTTCTTTGTGTTATCAATCAGAGTACATCCTTCTACTTCCTCTGCAGAAATGATCGCAATGCTTTCAAATACGCTCTTGGACAGCGCAATCAATCCAGACTGTTCAGTCTTTTCCTTAATGACAATGTATTCCTGTGCCATAAAAATTCTCCTCACTGTATGAGTGTATTATATCAGATTCTTTCTGATTTTGAAACAATTCTTCTTATTCAAATGAAACTTCAACCAAAACATGTTCATCACTGATTTCATCAACCCATCGCATCAGCTGAAGTGCAGTAAATTGTTCATTCTCTGTCTTTGGGAGCACAATGCGTACAATATCATCATTTTTTTCAACAAAAGATGTTTCAATTCCCTTTTCCTTCAGCATTTGCTGAACAAAAGCTTCAAACTGCACAGCTGCATCCAAAGCTGCATTGTTTTCCAATGCCTCTAGCTTTTCTTCACTGCTTGTACTGCTTGATGAGATCACCTGCTCGTTTTTACTCTTCAATTCTTCAGTAAGTTGCTGTTTCACATCTTCATACTGTTCAAAAACACTTTTTTCTGCCGATGCAATCAAATCATCCATTTGGAATTCAACAGAGTCAGCTGGAAGTGTCACATAATACACTCCCAGCAAAAGCACAAGTGTAAAAAGTGTCAAAAAAGTAAAAGCCTGCTTGTTCATAGAATTTCCTCCACTTCAGTAAATTCTATGCCCGCACAGGCAAATCATGATGAAAAGATAGCATCGAGTTTTCTTTCCAGATGTTTAAGAGAGTCCGGAAGCAGTTTTTCCAGCTGCTCATCGTCACTGCAGAAACTGGAAAGTGCATCCACATGCTTGCGGAAGACTTCCATCACTCGAATCAGTTTTTCTTCATAAATGAAATCAATTTTACCAGATTTGATCATGCATTTAGCAATACAGTGCACAAGTGCATCTTTGGCCATTTGACCAACCAGTGCAGAACATTCCGAAAAAACGGTTTCATACCAGCGCTTTTCAACCACAAGATTTCTGAGAATTTCCAGAAACAAATGAAAGTCCTCTAAATTGTTGCCTGGTTCAACTGCAAACAGCATCACAAAGAACACATGCCATTCATAGTCCTCATTCAAAATGCTCTGCCAGTAGCGGCCCAATTCATCACAAAATGGATCACTGTGATAAAACTGCTTTTCCAGATAAATCGGCTGAGTAAAATCAAGATTTGAAATTTTCAATAAATTGAAATGTTCAAAATATTCAATCATCCTATAATGCGGATTTTCTGAATTAAGAAAATCCTTGATATAAATGTATTGACTCAAAATAGCACTGCATTTTTTAAAATCTGTCGTAAATCCTAAAGATTCTACCATCTTGATGGAATATAAATCATTGATGGATTTCGCAAGAAAAGATTTAAATCCCTGCTCACTCATGCCAAAATCACTGTTTTCTGCACTTTGAACCATCATCTGTTCATAGACAATCTGAAGCTGATGATCAACAACTTCAAGGTTGTCATGAATGGAAGAAAGCACAGATTTCATAAACCGGTCATTAAAAATGATGTGAGGATTTTTATAGACAACCTGATGTTCAATTTCTGACCAGAAACGATGCACCAGGGCTTTGATCTGAAATTCAAAATTGACACGTTCATCACCAAAAAGATAATATCCATCAATGCGATACAGCGTAAAACCATTTCTTTGAGTTTGCGGCTGAGGCATATTCAAATTCAGAAAAAGCTGGTCATCCTCTATACACTGCGCATATCCTTGAACATAAGGTTTAAAATGTTCCAGAAGCTGCTGATAAATTTTATTTTCATCAGAAATAAATCGGCATTCCACTGTCACGCCAATCAAATCAGGAAGCATAAGAAAAACATCTTCTGGTGTATGACATTCCAGATAATATTTGTTGCGAATCATTTTTTCCTTCAATGACTTAGCTGATTTAATACGAGAAGTAAAGGCAATGGAATCAACATCTTTGTCGCTTAGTATTCTTCTAAACACCTCAACAACTTTCTTTTCAACATACTGAAAAGTTGGCTGTTTCATCCGCAGCATTTCTGTGCTTTTATCAACCAATTCAAAAAGCTGTAAACGCATATACTACTCCTATCTTTGTCTTAATCCTTTTGGGAGCCTGTTTTTAATGATTGTTCCGTCGGATTTTCCAAACCCAATCAGATGTCCCTGGTATTCAATCCCTGTAAATCCTTTCGGTGAGGATTTGTTCAGCTGTTCTCCCTGCATGTATTTTATCATTTCATCATGGGAACATGATGTGATTTTCAGATAGTGCCCTTCAAGAAGTGCACTTGAATAAAAATGCTGATGAGGTTCGAAACGCTCTTTGATGATTTCTCCTGCAAGAATCCCTTGTCGAAGCACTCTGACTTTCTTTAAATCATAGAATTCTTCAGCAAGATACACTTTGTCGTTGATCATCACTGATTTCAGTTCATAGTCCAGCTGATCCTTCAAAAAGGAAACTGCCGCTTTGTGCAAAGATGCTGTACGCAATTTCTTCAGTTCTTTAGCTGTCCCTTCTTTTTTTCGAAGCCTTGCAACGAAATGTCCTTCTCCTTTATCCATCAGAAAGATGCGTCGAACTTTGGAACCTTCGCATTTTCCTGAATCGAATCCAGCTCTGCCAAATCGCTCTGTACTTTCAAGCAGTTCCATTTCCGGATGATTTTGAAGAAGATAATCAATCACTTCTTCGTTTTCTTCGATAGCATAAGTACATGTGGAATACACCATAATTCCGCCAGGTTTTAACACCTTAACAGCTTCATCCACAATGCGCTTTTGTCGAAGTGCACAAGCTTTGACATGAGCTTCACTCCAGTCTTCCATGGCTTTGGAATGTTTACGAAACATTCCTTCTCCGCTGCATGGAGCATCCACTAATACTTTATCCATGCAGCCTTCAAGAACTGGACACAGCACTTCTGGAGCACTATTTGTAATAATAGCATTGGAAATGCCGCATCTTTCACAGTTGGAAAGCAGAATCTGAGCTCTTTGACTATCGATTTCATTGCTGATCAATAGACCTTGATGTTCCAGCTTCATCGCAATCTGCGTACTTTTTCCGCCTGGCGCAGCACATAAATCCAGCACAAAATCACCCGGTTTTGGATCGAGCACTTCCACCGCAGAACATGCAGAAACCTCCTGCAGATAAAACAGGCCCTGATGATGCTCAATGGTTTTGCCTAGCTTGCTTTCCTCGGGAATCTCAAAAACAAATTCACTCAATGAAGTTGGAGTGTATTCACAGATTTGACTGTTTTTAAAAGAGTCAACATCCCATTTCAATGTATTGATCCGCAGCCCTTTGTGCATGGGATCATCCATAGCTTTGAGATAGTCATCAAATTCATCCTTCAGCATATCTTTCATGCGAAGCAAAAACTGTTCATTCATTCAAAATACTCCCTTGTCGATTGTACATCCTTCTTCAGCTGCTGAATCAGTTCATTCACGCTTTCAAACTTTCTTTCATCACGCAGCTTGTCATAAAAAGAAACCTGTACCTGTTCACCATAGATATCTCCAGAAAAATCAAGCAGATGGGCTTCCACAGATAAAAGTCTCCGCTTGTTGAAAGTAGGATTGTATCCAATGTTGATCATTGCAGGATACTTTATTCCTTTGACCTCCACTTTGCCTACATAAACTCCGCGTGCAGGAATCAAAAGCTCTTTATCAGCTAAGATATTGGCGGTTGGAAATCCTATCCCTGTTCCTTTGGCATTGCCATGTACAACAACACCTTCAATGACATAAGAATACCCTAAAAGAAGATTGGCTTCTTTAATTTTCCCTTCATCAATGCATTCACAAATGCGAGTTGAACTGATTTTACCCTGTTCATCATTGACAGACTCAACGCAGACAACTTCAAAATCATGCTGAGCCAAAGTCTTTGCATTTCCTTTTCCTTTGGCAGCATAATGAAAATCAAAACCACAGATCATAGCTTTAAGATTGAGGTTTTTCTTTAACAATTCAACAAATTCATGCTCGTTTAAATTAGACATCTCTTTGGTAAATTCAAGCACAATAAAATGATCCAGTCCTGCTTCGGCAGCCAGTTTCTGACGCTGCTTCATAGTTGAAAGATGTTGAACATCCACCACCTGTTTGATCACAACCCAAGGATCAGGATCAAAGGTAATGATTGCACTTTCGGTACCTAGCTCTTTGGCTTTGGAAAGTGTATGATCAATCAGTGACTGATGGCCTTTATGAAGGCCATCAAAATAACCGATGCAGGCAGTCACAGGTTCAGAAAACAAAAGTTCCGACTCCATACTGCAGCGATGGATTTTCATCCCCATAACCCCCTTTTTACTCGATAAACATCTTCATCTTTATAAACAATCGCAACGGCTTTACGCTGATGAGTCAGACACAAAAGATCTTCGTCACGATTTATGTACAGTTTTTTACCATTCTTAACATGCACCAGCATCCCATCAGAAACTTCATAAAGTTTCATGACACCGCTGAGCACAGTTTCAACTTCGTGCAGCTGTGTGTTTTCTGTGACATCTTCCAGATTCACACAATCTTTTAACTCAATGTTTTCAACCTTAGTACGAACAAGTGAACTCATCGTACCAGCCATGTTTAGCTTTTCTGCAATGTCTTCACACAGTGAACGAACATAGGTTCCAGCTGAGCAGACAACACGAAAACGAACTGGATGAAGTGACAAAAGTTCCATTTCAAAAATTCAATCGGTCTTTTTTCTACTTCCACTTCAATGCCTGCACGAGCATATTCATACAGTTTTTTACCATCTTTTTTAATAGCTGAAACCATTGGAGGCTTCTGCATGGATTGCCCAAGAAAACTGCTGAGAACAGCTTTGACTTGAGCTTCTGTAACTTCTTTAACATCAGATGTTGCAATCACATTCCCCCAGATATCACCCGTATCTGTTTTCTTGCCAAATTCAATCTCAGCAACATATTCCTTGCGGCTTTTCTCCAGATAAGGGAGAATCTTTGTTGCCTTGCCAATCAATAGCACAAGCACACCGGTTGCCTGAGGATCAAGTGTTCCTGTATGTCCGATGCTTTTTGTATGCAATACTTTGCGCAGTTTTGCAACTACATCAAAACTGGTCCAGTCTTTTGGTTTATTGATATAAAGAATTCCGTCCAAATTCTTACCTCCTGTTTTTAGTTATTATATCATTACTAAGGCAACATTGCGAAGATTGTTTTGAAATGATATACTTTCTAACGGTGATGAAACATGTCAATGAAAAAACTGTTAGGCTGCATTCGCAAAGCAGATGATGATTATCATCTGATTGAAGAAAATGACAAAATCTGCGTCGGCATCTCTGGTGGAAAAGATTCCATGGTCCTTTTGTACGCAATGAATCTTTACAAGAAATTTTGTGAACGCATTGGAAAAAAACATTTTGATGTTGTGGGAATTCATGTTGAAATGGGATTTCCAGGCATGGATTTTTCTGAAGCTGACCGGTTTTTCGCCTCAAAAGGCATTGAACTAGTGCATTACCCTTCTCAGATTTATGAAATTCTTAAAATTCAGGCCAATGAAAACGGTACTTTAAAATGTTCTCTCTGTTCTAAATTCAAAAAAGCGACAGTCATTGCCGCCAGCAAGGAACATGGCTGTACCAAAGTTGCCTTTGCCCATCATGCTGATGATGCCATTGAAACACTTTTGATGAATATGATTTATGGTGGACGAATCGCGACTTTCAAGCCGGCAATGTATCTGACCAACACGGAAACTAATTTCATCCGTCCGTTCATTTATGCCTATGAATCTGATATTGCAAATGCATTGAAAGAAGCAGGCATTCCTGTGGTCAAAAGCACTTGTCCTATGGATGGATATACCAAGCGTCAGGATGCTAAAGAAATGCTTCAGACGCTCTATCGCAATTACCCTATGGCCAAAGAGAACTTTCTTCTTGCTTTGCATAACACAAAACAGCTTGATTTATGGCAGCACGCAGATGAGATCGAGGAGTAATCCTCGATTTTATTTTCTTGAAAGCTGTCGGAAACAGGTGTATCATCTAAGTCATAGGAGATTTAACTTATGCTTACAGAAAAACAAATTGAAACAATGATTAAAACAGGCAGAGAATTTATGAAAATGCCTCATGAAGATGCTGACTACAAATCCGATCAGGATTTGAAAAAGCAGCAGCCTCCTCTGGTCAAAGAAGCTATGGGTGGAACTATCATCAATCTGCCAACAAACTTTGAAGAACTGAATCTTGAAAATGACATCCTGAAAGTAATCAACACACGTCAGTCTCACCGTGTTTTCACTCAGAAAAACATGACTCTATTAGAGCTGTCATTCCTTTTATGGAGCACTCAGGGTGTAAAAAGCATTCGTGGAAAGAGCTATGCAACCATTCGTACAGTTCCTTGCGGCGGTGCTCGTCATGAATTTGAAACGTATTTTATTGTTCAGTATGTTGAGGGCCTTGAAAAAGGACTTTATCACTATCTGCCAATGACTCATCAAATTGAATTCCTCTCTCCAATTGAAAACTGCTCAGAATTCATTTCAAAGTCAACTGCTGGTCAGGACTGGTGCTGCAAAGCTTCCATTGTACTCTATTACAGTGCTGTATTCTATCGTGCAGAATGGCGCTATGGCGTTTATTCCCATCGAGTACAGCTGATGGACATTGGACACGTCATGCAGAACGTCTATCTGGCATGTACTGCTGCCCATCTTGGAACAACAGCCATTGGCTACATTGACGGCGATTATTTAAACAGTCATTTTACCCTAGATGGCGAGGAAGAATCCATGATCTGCTGCTGTCCTGTAGGAACAGTGGATGCGAAAAATCAGCAGGCAGAAATTGATTTTTATGCTTTCGTGAAAGAACAAGGTCTTTAGTTTCTGAAATATTTTCATGAAAGTATTGACAAAGTTCTGAAACAAGATTACACTTTAACCATAACAAAAGAGTAGAGGTAGCGGTGCAGATGAGTACTTCAGGAAGCAGGCATGCAATGAACTGAGGGAAAGGCAATCACCGCCGAACGGAAATTCAGGCATGAGTTATCCGTGGGGTTGCAGGAAAGACCTGCAGCACTCCGTCAAATTTGGCGAGGCGCTATTGCGAAACACGTTGTTTAAGGCCGTGTGCGATAGCATACGGCTTTTGTTTAGTACTTAAGGAGGAAACACACATGAAAAAAGTACTGACACTTCTCATTCTTGCCCTGCTTTTTGCAGGATGCTCCGCTCCAGCTAATGGAAGCAATGATTCAAACACTAGACAAACCCTGAAAGTCGGTATGGAATGCAATTACGCTCCATTTAACTGGACTCAGGTTGAAGATACAGATACAGCCGAACCGATTTCTTCAGTTGACTATTGTGATGGCTATGATGTTGTGATGGCAGCACGCATTGCCAAAGAACTGGACATGGATGTTCAAATTGTTAAAACAGACTGGGACAATCTGATTCCTGCACTTAACGCCAATGACATCGATTTGATTATTGCCGGAATGACAGCTACACCTGATCGTGCTGAAGCAGTCAATTTCACTGAACCTTATTATGAAAGTCAAATGGTTGTTGTTGTCCGCGCTGACAGCGAGCTGACAAACATCACAAACATTCAGGAACTTTCTGGATACAACGTTTTGGGACAGCTGAACACACTGTATGATGAAATCATTGATCAGATTGAAGGCGTCAATCACATGACTCCTCAGGAATCTTATCCTCGCATGGTCTTGTCTTTACAGTCAGGTGAAGCTGATGCAATCACTGCTGAAATGCCTGTTGCACAGGGTGTTGTTGCAGCAAACCCTGATCTTGCCATCGTTGCATTTGAAGCTGACAATGGATTTGTAGCAGATACTTCTGTATCCATTGCCGCAAGAAAATCTGATACTGAACTGCTTGAAAAAGTACAAGCTGTTCTTGATGGCATTTCCCAGGATGAAAGAAACACAATGATGCAGGATGCAACCAATCGTCAGCCTGCCAATGAAGAATGATTGAGTTTCTGACAACCTGTCTGAACATTTTCATCAAGTACTGGCCCAGCATCCTGCTGGGCATTCGTACGACTTTACTGATTGCACTGCTCGGCACTTTCCTGGGGCTGGGGCTTGGTTTAGTCGTCGGTGGTCTCAAAGCCATTCAGCTTGATAAGAATGCTTCTAAAGCTCTTAAAATCACTAAAAAAATCTATGATACGATTTCAACCATCTACATTGAAGTTTTCCGTGGAACTCCAATGATGGTTCAGGCCGTATTCCTGTATTATCTGCTTCGTCCTGTGTTCAACTGGTCACCTACTGTAGCTGCTGTGTTTGTCATTTCTGTAAACACTGGTGCCTACATGTCTGAAATCATCCGTTCAGGAATTCAGGCAGTGGACAAAGGACAAACTGAAGCTGCACGCTCATTGGGAATGAGTTCCATTCAGACCATGATGCTAGTCGTTTTGCCTCAGGCTATCAGAAACGCCTTCCCTGCCATCGGCAATGAATTCATTGTCAATATCAAAGACAGTTCTGTCTTGATGGTACTTTCTGTCACTGAATTGATGTTCCAGATGAAGTCCATTGCAGGATCTAACTTCAAATTTGTAGAAACTTACTTTGTTACTGCCTGCATCTATCTCTCTTTAACACTCATTACAAGCTATTTGCTTCGTTTAGTAGAAAAGAAATTGAACAACACCACCCACAGCTACCCTGCTTCTGTTACTGTACCAGGCAGCGTCAACAAAGCGCAAATGAAGGAGGAGGAAAACAATGGCCGTTATTGAAATCAAGAAAATTCAAAAAAGTTTCGGATCACTGGAAGTCCTCAAAAGCATTGACTTCTCTGTGAATCAAGGTGAAGTAGTTTGTCTAATTGGTGCATCTGGTTCAGGAAAAAGTACATTGCTTCGCTGCATCAATCTTCTTGAAACACCAGATGGCGGTGAAATCATTGTGCATGGCGAAGATGTCACAAAAATCAAAAACGCCAACAGCTATCGTTCTAAAGTCGGAATGGTCTTTCAATCCTTCAATCTGTTCAACAACATGACCGTTTTAAAAAACTGCATAGTTGCTCAGATGAAAGTTCTTAAACGCTCAGAAGATGAAGCGGAAGAAAAAGCACTCTATTATCTTAGAAAAGTCGGCATGGAAGCTTTTGCGAATGCTCCAAGCATTACCCTGTCCGGAGGCCAGAAACAGCGTGTGGCCATCGCCAGAGCTCTGTGCATGGATCCAGAAGTTCTTCTCTTTGATGAGCCAACTTCTGCACTGGACCCTGAAATGGTACAGGAAGTTCTCAACGTTATGAAAGATCTTGCCAATGAAGGTTTGACTATGATCATTGTTACTCATGAAATGGGCTTTGCCAAAGACGTTGCTGATAAAGTCGTTTTCATGGATCAGGGTGTTATTGTGGAACAAGGTTCACCTGAAGAAATTTTCAATCATCCAAAACAAGAAAGAACACGTGCTTTCCTTTCTAGAATCATCAACAATTAAAAGGTTGCGAAATCGCAGCCTTTTATTTTATACTGTACTCATGAAACAATTAAAGCGCGTCTATCTTGAAATCACAAACATCTGCAATCTCAATTGCAGTTTTTGTATCGAGCATAACCGCCCATACAACACCATGACACTGCAGCAGATTGAAACTGCGCTCAGACAGATCAAACCAGTCTGCGACTACATCTATCTTCATGTTCAAGGCGAACCTCTTCTTCATCCTCATTTAAAAGACGTTTTTGATTTGATGGAACAATATGAGATGAAGGTTCAGCTAGTCACCAACGGCTCTTTTCTAAATGACAATTTCTGGCTTTTAGAACGTAAATGCTTGCGCAAAATCAGTTTCAGCGCACATTCCCTTGATCATCAAAACAACACTGTTGACAGTTGGCTGACAACTGTCTTTGAGTTTATGAACAAGGCATCTATGCAAAAACAGCCTTATTGTGAAATCCGATTCTGGAATCAAAACAACCTGTCGGAATGTTCAAAAAAGGCGATTGAATGGATCAAAGAACGCTATGAGTTAAACGAAACATCTCGCAAAGGAAGCTGGCAGATCATGAACAACTGTTATCTGCATTTTGACAACCAATTCTCATGGCCCCAAAACACCGGCAATTCTTTAAAGACAGGAACATGTCATGGAGGCATCGACATGATTGCAATCCTTGTGGATGGGACTGTTGTTCCCTGCTGTCTGGATGCAAGAGGTGTCATTCAGCTAGGCAACTTGTTTGAACAGCCTTTACATGAAATCATGACTTCACCTCGCTATCTAAATCTAGTCCAAGGATTTAAAAATCATTACATCACAGAAGAACTCTGCCGCCACTGCACCTATCGTCATCGTTTCAATAAACAGGTCCACTGACCTGTTTATTTATATGATAAAGAGCTGAATCCACTCAGCTTCACCAAAACATGCAAACGATAGATTTGGATCCATTCTTCTTCCCTTGCGGTCAAAAACCAGAAAATTCTGCTCCATCACTTCTTTTAGAAGATCATCCATCTGTATGATGTCATGAACACAGTGTTTCATTGAAGCACAGCGTACTGTTTTTGCAAATCTTTGAATTTGAAGCATTGGAAATACAAGCTGTACAGAAATCTCTTCATTCATCATAGAGTCGGACAAGTTCCATTGTTCCATCTTTGATCACCATGCCTTCCTTGTAAGATGAAGGTAATTTTTGTTTAGGTTCAACCATCATCAATGTTTGATACTGTAAATACGGTCCAATCCAAAGTACAACTTTTTCACTGATTGTCTTTCTTGTCATCTTTTCACTTAATTCATAGATATCCATTTTCTGTCCATCAAGATTCATAAGATCACAGTATTTTTTGATCTGAGAAAGACTGTTACCCGTTACAATCAAGTCATCTTCTTTACTAACAGTCACTTGTTGAAGAGTTTCAATCTGAACTCCCAAAAGTCCATTGCACTCAACAGGCTTTTTCATCCTTTCAGGCAGATAGTTTACCTGCATCAGCTGTGTTTTTTCCTTAAGCTGACTTGAAAGTACTCCAAGCTGGACCACACATAATTTTTCGTTGACAGTCGTATAGCCTTGAGATTTGAGGGCAATGCGACTGTTTTCACGTCGAAGATGAAACAACTGAAGTGTTTCATTGTCTTTAAGATCTGCAAAAACAGCCTTCATATCAAATTGTTCCATCATAGTCTGCGAATGATTGAACGGTTTTCTTGAAAGTGCAATGACCTGAATTTTTCTCTGAACTGCTTTAAACAGAAAAGAAGAAACTGCTGATGCTGAAGAAAAAAACTCAGAGAATTCATTCAAATCATCAATCAGAACTACTGTATGTTCCTTTTGAACAGTAGACATCATTTTAAGAAAACGCTCTATCTGATCACGATCAGAACCAACACATCGATGAGTCGGGCAAATAGCTGAAACAAGCTGCACGTAATAAACATTTCTTTCTAAATGAAGCAGTTGTTTCAAAGCATACCTAAGCAATGCATCTTTTTGGTTTTCATTTTCATATCCCAGAAACAAGTGCTGATTCAAGGATACATAAAGCGGTTTTTGACTGCGGATTTCTGGAAAATCTGCCATCCCTAGAAAAAATGCGTTCTTTTTCAGCCATTTTGAAGCATCAAATGGATTGAGTGCATCAAGCCAAAGAGATGTTTGTGTAAACTGCATCTTTTCTGCAGCTTTATTCAAAAGAAGAATCAAGGCTTCACTTTGTCGCAAAGATGGAACATCCGGTTTTTTTGAAACATCTTTTCTTGTTCCGCAGCTGTCAGTCAATATGACTTCATGATGTTTTGAATGAACTGATTTAAGACAATAAGGAGCTTTTCCTTTGATCAGCTGATGATCACATTGAAAAAGAAATTCACCAGGGTTTTTTAAATAAGCTGCATCATCCACACCAATCAGTTCTCTAGATTCTGATGTCCTTGCGGTTCTAAGCGCAATACGAAAACGGCTGTTTCCTGTGATTTCATCATCCACTACTCCACTGATTTTCTGTGTTGATAAAATCAGATGAAAACCTAAGCTTCTTCCGATTCTTGACAATGAAATCAAAGTTTTTAAAAACTCAGGTTCTTCCCTTTTCAGCTCTGCAAACTCATCCACAACTATCAGCAAAGAAGCCAATGAATTGAGCTGAGGATATTGGCTGCATAAAAACCGATATTCTTCAAGATTGGAAACTGTTTTTCCACTGAGCAGCGAAGCTTCTAAAAAACATTTTTGGCGACGCTGAGATTCATAACGAATTGAAGAAAGAGCCCTGCCTATCATGCTGGACTGATTGCTTAAACCGCCAGAAAGATGCGGCAGGACTTTTCCGAAAGATTGCAGCTGCTGAACCAATGAACCACCTTTGTAATCGAGAATTACCATCTGAAGATCCTTTGGAGAACAGTGCACCGCCAAAGACAAAAGCATGTCTAAAAGCAGTATACTCTTACCAGCGCCTGTAGTTCCTGCAACTAATCCATGGGGCCCATCTTTATGTTCAGATAGATTCAAAGTCAGCATTTGTCCAAACTCATCCATCCCCAAAAGTGCAATAGGATCGCTGCAGGATTCCCATCCCTTTAAGACCTTTTCTATAGAAAGACTTGAATAAAAATGATTAAAATCATTGTTAAAAAAAGGTTTTTTTCCTCTTTCAAATCTCAGCTGCATCAGCAGCTGTTTTCTTTTTGAAAGACCGTTTTCAAATATCAGTTTCATATTTCCCTCAATGATAGTTCCATCAGAGTGAACATGATAAACACAATCGCATTGACAAGGAACAGATTCATCAACACCTAAAAAATAGATTGTTTTGACACGATTTCGTATTGTATGACTTAACTGATGATACCTTTTTTGATTCATGACAAAGATGACGCATTCATTCAAATTCATCTTTCTCAAATGCTGCTGAATATCGGTCACTGAAACACTTTCATCCACAATAAGACTATGATTTTGAAACTTAAAAAGATCCATTTTTCGAAAATCCCAGTGAAACTGCTCCTCCTCGCTGAACAGTACATAATGAACTTCATCAAGGCTCATCAATGATGTCATAGCCAGTATGATCCTCTGTGCTGTTTTGCTGCGAGTTTTCTCACTGCTGATAAAAGCGATACAACGATGAGTCTTCAAATCACAACTGATAAGAATATCCTTTATTCTTTGACACTCCTCATGAAGCTGATTCAATTGAAACAAACATTCTGACTCAGAAACATCAGGACGCTGATGATGTTCCTTCAATTCCCATGGCAATTCAACTGATCCAATTCCTAATGGAACCATCAAAAACTGAGGATGATGATTTCTAATTTGCCAGAAATCTTCAGATTTCAGATCAACTGGATCTACAAAACTAGATTTCAAAATCTGTTTTTTTTGATGAATGATTTCTTTTAGTTCAGCGCATTCATTCAAATAATTCTCTCTTCTTCGTTTTTTTAGTTTTTCTGTCTTCAATACATCAATTTCAAATCCTAAAACAGGCCAGAAAATCGCACTAAACAGCATCATAAACGGCATAATCAAAGTGCTATGATTCCCAGAACTCTGATATGAAATCCAGGCACTAAGCAAGGAGGCCAGACTCATCGTAAGCATCGGTCCCATGCTTAAAATGGATAGGTTTCTTTTTTGAGGAAGCGATGCAAATCCAGGCTCCTTAAAATGCATTTCATCTATTTTTAAAGCAGGCATGTATGTTGACTTAACAAAATGAAATTGCTGCTGATCAGGTTTTTCAAAAGACAATTCTGTTGAGCTTGCTGTGCAGCATCCGTTAATGACAACTGCCTGTTTGGTAATGAAAAGATTGAATCGTCCTGTCTGAAGGAAAGAAGGAGCACAAAGCATTCCCCTATCCAAACTTTTTCTTCCATTGATTGCACATTGTTCATGATGGAAATTCTGATAAATGATGCTGTCATTGTTTACAGTAAGCTCAATCACTTTTTCTTTAAAAGTACAATCCAAAACAACATCTGACTCTACACCGCTGCCAAAAAGCAGTTTCTTTTTCAATGGTATCACTGAAGTTCTTAAATCGCTTGGTTTTAAATCGTACAACACCATCTCCACTTTGTGGAATTCACTCAAAGAGAAAGATATCGGATGATCACTCTCACAAGGAATTGTCTTATGACGAAAAGTAAGCATCCATTTTGCACTTTTATGGAAGGTAAATTCCTCGTCTTCAAAATATATGGTTTGCTGATCACAGACAATCACCGTTTTCATCTGTAAATGGCTTGTCAAATGACACAGAATTCTATCGGACAAAAACGCTGCACTGGCTTTCATACTCGCCATCTTTCGAGCTTACTATCACAATGGTTTCTCCGCTTTTTAAAGCTTTGACTTTTCCTTTGGAGTTCACTGAAGCAATCTTGTCATCCATTGAACAGTAAATGAGTTCATTTTGATGAAGTTTTTCAGGAAGAGCTGAAATTTCAATCAATTCACTTTCCCCTTCTTCAAGAATCAAAAGGTAATGCTTAAGTTCAATTCGATCAGAATTCAGCTCTATGCTGATGTCTGATTCCTTCATAAAAGAGCGTGTACAGTGTTCAACTCGCTGAAAGTTTTCCAAATGAATTGTTTTTCCAAAAAGAGAACCATTTGAACTATTTATAAGTTCAATCTGCTTTGATATCCCCATGTTTCCAAGTACTGTATTTTTAGAATTCAATAAGAGATTTAAAATCCAATATGCATCCAAATCAGCACAGACAATCAGCTGATTGTTTTGTGCACTTGCCTCTTCAGCAAGCTCATAAGGCACATCTATGCTCTGATGCTTTCCATCTTCCATCATTGCTTTTGTTTCTGCAACTGCCTGTATTCCCGTTTCCACAGCAATGTCCATGCAATCTTTCGCTGCAACGCTAAGTCCAAACTGAAGTTTCGTTGTTGCTTTAGCACTGGCACGAAGTGAAGTATGAGATTGTTTCTCAATGCTGCTGATTCTTCTAAGATGACCATTGATCAGCTCAAATCCAGTTTCATGGTCACTCTCAAAGGCAATCTCAGCTTTTCCTCCTGCATAAAGATGAAGCATGATTTTCATTTTGAGCATGCACACAGGAATTTGTGGAAAAGGCAGCTGTATTTGAGCTAATTCAATACTTTCTTCAAGAACATCGCTTTTTCTTACAAAAGCATTTTTCAAGGATTGAATCAGATTAGAAGAATCCGTTTTGGAAAAGTCAAGCACTCTGTCTTCATAATCTGCTGTTCTCAAGCCGCTGGTCAAAGAAGTTTCATAACTGACTTTCAGTGCTGAAGCTTCAACTTGATCCTCTTTTGTTTTCCATTTGAAACTGCAGTTGATTTCATTGATGTCAAACTGAACAAACACAGGAAAGCCAGAAGGCATCTTTTTTGAAGCATACACATGAATGGAATCACTGGAAGCACTGATACGTACTGTAAATCCCTGGATTTCAAAAGATTTGGATAGCCTGGCGGCAGGCAATCCTGCCCCAGGCATTTGATTCAATTCAAGAATTTCTTCCTGCACAACAATCTGTGAGTCAAGAGGATCAAAAGAAACTCTACCTTCAAGATTCATTTCCTTGATTGCCTCATAATCAGCTTCAGAAAGTGAAATCCATCCATTTTCTACTTCACTGACTTGAAACACATGTGAGTCCAGTTCAACAAGATCATCTATCGCAACCTCCTCAGTCACTTTTATCCAGTTTCCATTTCGTTCAATCACCGTCACAGCTATTGGCTTGCTTTGATAAACAATTTCTGTTTTTGTTTCTGAGCCAAAGTCATTAAGTTGATCAACCAGCCATGCAAGTGCATTTTGTGCCTGCTTGTCCGTCAAAACCTGATCTTTTTTGATGGATAACAGCTCATTTAATCCCAAAACATGATTTACAAGCGCTTCAGCTGTGTACTCAACCATTGAATAGGTCAACGATTCATCCATTGCATAAGCTGCTAAATCAATTAATTCAAATTCATCCAGATCTTCAAGTGCATTGACTTTTGCTGTTGTAAATCCTCCTTGAAGCGAAACCTCTTCAAGCCATTGCTGCCATGTCCATTGCTTTTGAATATCGCAGCCAGTATGAAGTACAGTTAAACAAACTATCAGAATGAGTTTAATGAAATGATGAAGCATTTGATGCGATTGTTCCTTCAATGGAATCATAGCTGCTGACTGTTCTGTCCAAAAACTGTGCATATCTTTCAATCACTTCCTTTTGAACATCAAACTGATTAGAAAATGTCATAAAACGCAGTCTAATGGCTTCTGAGCCATCAGAAATCCAGACAGCACTCAAATCATTCATCTGTTTTTTCATCTGCTGAAGCAAATCATAAATCGTTTCATTGCGTGCTCGCATCATTCGTGCTGCATCACTAACTGCAGCCAGCTGTATTTTTAATCCATCCATACTTATTTCCCCCTTTTAAACTCTCAATGCATTGGCCTGTGAAATCAGTTCATTCTGAGTATCACGATAAGCACGTGCAGATGTACGCAGAAATTCAATGTACTGAGTGCACAGGGCATAAATCTGCCTCATCTGCTGGTCAAACCCCTTGATTTGACTAGTAAAGGCAAGATTATCTTTCCCCTGCCAGCTTTGCGCCAATAGATCCACACCTTCAAATAAGAATGACACATTTTGATGATATTCCGCATTGAGCTGTTCCATCATGGCGGCAGTCTGTTCCAGAACATAAGGTTCTACTGTGATGTTTCTCATTGTTTCACCTCCTTCACTTCTGTTATTGTACAAAAACGACAAAAACCTCAAAAAAAAATCATGAAAGTGATTTTCATGATTTATTGAGTCAATAAGAGAATGTTTTCTACATGAAGCGTGCGAGGAAACATGTCCACTGGCTGAACACGTCGAATGTGATAGCCATGCTTCTTCAGTACTGCAGCATCCCTTTTCTGGGTTTCTGGATTACAGGAAATATAAATGATTTTTTCAGGCTTCAAAGTAGAAAGCGCCTTTAAAAATTCTGGTGTGCTTCCTTCTCTTGCAGGATCCATGAACACAACATCAAACTTCTCTTTCATTTGAGCTGCTTTAAGCATGTACTGAGTGCAGTCTTCCGCAAGATAACGGCAATGATGAACACCATTCAGTTTTGCATTCATGATTGCATTACGAATGGAGGCTTTGTTGATTTCAACACCAACAGCCTCTTTTACATGATCAGATGCAATCAAAGAAATCGTTCCAATACCACAGTAAGCATCCAATATACGTTCTGTCCCTTTTAGTTCTGCCATCTCAATTGCCTTTTTATACAGGATTTCCGTCTGCTCCTGATGAATCTGATAAAAAGTAGAGCTGGAAATACGGAATTTTTTGCCGCATAGCACATCTTCAATATAGCCCTGACCAACTCCAATCAGCTCCTTCTCAGAAAGCACTGCACTGTTAGAGCGTGTGTTGACATTGGTAATGATAGTTTCAATCTGAGGATGAGCTTTTCTAAGTTCTGACATGAATCGTTTGCGCTCAGGAAAATCTGCCACACTGCTCACAAGTGTCACTAGTGCTTTGTCAAAAGATGAAAGACGAATCAGTACATGGCGAAGATATCCTCTTTTTTTATCTTCATCATAAGGTGCAATCTTGAATTTCTCCATCAAAGCACAGCACGTCTTAATGATCTGATTTGCCAGATCTGGCTGATATACACACATAGTTGAGCTGACCACATGGTGAGTGTTTGCTATATACTGCCCAGCAATGATTTTCCCTTTGGCCCCTCTTGAAAAAGAAGCAATCACTTTGTTTCTGTATTTTTTCGTCTTTTGAGCGCCAAGTATGGCAGGAACTTCATGATTTGGAAACAGTTTTCTCATCTGCTGCGTTTTAAGTTCGCATTCTTTCTTATAGCTCATGATGGAAAGCTGACAGCCCCCGCATTTAGAGAAGACAGGACAATTGAATGGAACGCGATCATTGGATGATTCAAGAATCTCAATGATGGAAACATGATTTTTATCGATTTCAATCAAAGCCCTTTCTCCTTCAAGAAGTCCTTGACAGACAACTTTTCTGTTTTGCACATAACAGATTCCTCTTCCCAGCTCATCCAGCTGCTTGCATTTGACTTCAAATCGCATTTTATCCACTCCTGTTCGGTATGATTATATCAGGAAAAAGGAAGACTTTATCAAAAAGTTGTATTTTTTATCATGGTCAAAATCTTGTACATGTTGTAAAATAAATACGAGGTGATTTCCATGGCCAGAAAACAATCCAATGATTTGCTGGTACTGCAGATTTTAAGCAAGTACTCTGATGAACGACATTATCTAACTGCAACAGATGTCATTGACCTGATTCAAAGTGAATTTGGTTTAAATATAGAACGACGTACAATTTATACGACAGTTGACGTTCTTAAAGAAATGGGCTACGACATTGAAACCTACGCAGAAAACAACAAAGGCTATCTTTTGAAAAAGCGTCCATTAAACAAGGATGATTTGAATCAAATCGTACATTCTTTGTATCTTGATCCATCCATTGAACAAAAAAAGTTCAACGAACTTGTTTACCGTCTCTATCAGACTCAAAGTCTATATACAAAAAATGACACAGGTAAATTATTTGCTGAGAAACAGGATGTTTTTTTCAAAGACAGCACAGAAAATCTCTCTATCATCAGCGAAGCAATCCGTCATCACAAAAAGATTCGCTTCAGTTACACCCATTACAACATGGACAAAAAACTTGTATCCAATGGCAGAGTCTATACTCTTTCTCCTTATGCGATTACTGCCAGTGAGGGCATGTTTTATGTAATCGGCATGAACGAAGACAAAGGCAAAGTCTCTCATTTCCGTATTGACCGCCTTGTTCAGATGGAAAAGCTAGAGGAAGATGCCTCTTTAGCAGAAAAGAGTTTTGATGCACAGAAGTATACTCAAACCAAAATTACTGCCTATGGAGGAAAAATTGAGACCTTTAAAGTCAAATGCAACAAGTACATCATTGATCAGGTCGTAGAAAAATTCCAAGACAACGTAACACTGGAACCTTATGACAATCTGAATGTCATCGCAACAATCACAACTACACTGGACAATCTGGTTTACTGGTGTTTCCAGTACATCAATTACACTGTTGTGCTTGAACCTCAGATGCTCAAAGAAGAAATTAAAAAGACTCTCTTTAGAGCAACCAATCAATACATCGACTACAAATAAATCAACAAAGCGTCTGAGATAGTTCTCAGACGCCTGTTTTTTTATCTATTGCCGTACATCTTTTCGTAGTAATTCTGATATTCTCCAGAAATGATTTCTTCCCACCATTCCTTGTTGTCCAAATACCACTGTATTGTTTTCTTGATGCCATCGGCAAATTTTGTTTCTGGCAGCCATCCTAGTTCATTATGAATCTTGGTTGGATCAATCGCATAACGCATGTCATGTCCCTTGCGGTCTGTGACATAAGTAATCAGTGAATAAGGCTTTCCTAACGCATCACAAATCAGCTTTACAATGTCAATGTTCGCCATTTCATTGTGACCGCCAATGTTGTACACTTCCCCTACTTTCCCTTTGTGTATGATCAAATCAATCGCCTTGCAGTGGTCTGTCACATACAGCCAGTCTCTGACATTTTCACCTGTTCCATACACTGGAAGCGGTTTGTCATTTAGTGCATTGGCGATCATCAAAGGAATCAGCTTTTCTGGGAAATGATATGGTCCATAGTTGTTGGAACATCTAGAAATCGTGACTGGCAGTCCATATGTTCTGTGATATGCCAGCACCAGCAAGTCCGCAGCTGCCTTAGAGCTTGAATATGGA
>JAFQKG010000136.1 GCA_017397025.1 Erysipelotrichaceae bacterium
CTGTTATGAGCATGACACTGGAAGATTCTAGAATGAAACAGGAAACAATGGATGCTATGATGAACGCCATCAAAAAATCTCTTCCTAAATTCCATCAGTATCTTGCCCACAAAGCCAAATTGTTAGGTCATGAAAATGGACTTCCTTGGTATGATTTGTTTGCACCAATGGCTTCAAAAGATGATTCAAAAACATACACCATTGAAGAAGCTCATGATGTACTGATTCATAATTTCAGTTCCTTTTCAAATGAAATCGCAGAACTCATCGACAAAGCATTCAAAGAACACTGGATCGATTTTGAACCGCGACCAGGTAAAGTAGGCGGTGCATTCTGCTCTAACCTGCCATTTTTGAAACAGTCCCGTGTGTTGACCAATTATGATGGATCTTTCAGCGATATCGTAACACTGGCACATGAGCTAGGTCATGCTTATCATGGCCATTGTATTGAACACCACAGCATACTGAACACCAGTTATACCATGCCAGTAGCAGAAACAGCTTCTACTTTCAATGAAACTGTCATTATGAATGCCGCCATTGAATCCGCAGAAACAGATGCCAAGAAAGCTGCTCTGATTGAATCCATGCTTCAGGATGTAACACAGGTCATCTGTGATATTCATTCACGCTATGAATTTGAACAGGAAGTGGTTGAACGCAGAGCTAATGAATTCCTGTTTGCAGATCAGCTCAATGAAATCATGATCAAAGCCCAGAAAAATGCCTATGGTTCAGGACTTGATCCAGAAGTGCTGCACCCATACATGTGGGTTTGCAAGTCTCACTATTACAGTGCAGGGCTGAACTTCTATAATTTCCCATATGCATTTGGCTGCCTGTTTGCCAAAGGACTTTATGCTCTGGCTGAAAAACAAGGAACAGACTTTATGCCGAAATACAATGTACTGCTTAGCGCAACCACAACCGCTTCTGTAGAAGATGTTGCTATGATGGCTGACATTGATCTGACACGGGAAGATTTCTGGATGGAAAGCTTAAATCTGATTGGAAGATACATCGATCAGTGGATTGAGTTGACTCATGCAGACCTTTAATCTTCACACTCACACTTCCCGCTGCTTTCATGCAGTGGGAAGTGATAAAGAATACGTGCTTGCCGCTATCAGAAATGGTGTTAAAGTTCTTGGCTTTTCTGATCATTGTCCAATGGATCAGTACACTGTCTATCAAGATCGAATGAAACTGTCTGAACTGGATGAATACATTGCTTCCATCCAGTCTTTAAAAGAAAAGTACAAAGATCAGATCACTATTTATATTGGATTGGAATGTGAGTATCTTCCAGAATACAAGCATCAGTATCCCGAATTCCTTAAAAAAGTGGATTATCTACTCCTAGGCCAGCACTTCAATCGCTTTGATCAGAAAGATTTTACAGAAGAAATCTCTCTGGAAGAGATTTGTACTATGAAAGACTATGTGATTGAAGGAATGAAAACAGGATGGTTTACCTACGTTGCCCATCCCGACTACTTTATGTTTCTTCTTGAAAACTATCCTCAAAATGGAAAAGAAGCAATCTGTCAGATTGCCCATACTGCGGCAAAACTGCAGATTCCATTGGAAATGAACTTAAAAGGAATGTCCAAAGGCAAAAAAATGATTGATGGCCAAATGGACTACCGTTATCCAAACTCACAGACTTTTGAACTGATTGCTTCAGAAAATGCACCTGTCATTTTTGGTCTGGATTGTCATGATCCAAAGACATTTGATGACTTTTATTCCTTGCAAAATCAATTAAAAATTGAATTCCAACACATGAAGCTAAACTATGTGACAACATGCCCACTAAAATGAAGAAGACCTCTCACGAGGCCTTCTTCATTTTTTACTATAAGGGGATAGAATTGTTAATGGTCAACATCATTAGGGGAGATGTGTTAACCTGCAAGCTATTATCTCTTGCAAGAATAGAATACACAATTTGTATCGTAAGAATTTGTTGAAAATGTGTGAAATTGTGTGTTTCTTCTAATTTTTCACAAACAAAGAAAAAAGACCCCACTGGGTCTTCTTTCATCATAAAGAAAGGGGATAAAATATAAACAAGCAGTTATGGCAGGGGATTCCTTAACTACACTGTTATTATATCCATCAGTTAACGTACAACTGTCAAATCTTCGTGTGAAAATATGTTATTTGAATTCTTCTATTAATTGTTCAAACAATTCAATGCATTCTTTTTCTTTGGCCACGTCGCATCTGATTTCTTCTGACAACTCTCTTTCTCCTGCAAGAATGACTTCACAGTATTCATGAGTCTCATTGTCTGTATGAATACCAGTCAAAATCAAGTTGTTGTAAATCAAGCACACCGTATGTTTTTGAGAATAAATAGTATAATCTAGTCTAAAATCATCAAAAGATAATTCAACCTGATCATGCTCGTTCTGTTTGACATAATTGTCCTGCTGAAGTTCATATCCCAAATCAATTAGTTTTTCTTCATTGATGTTCAACACATCAAAATATGCAGGATAATCGTTTTTATCAACAGGAGGAAACAGTGGTAGTTCATTAACATAACTCATCGTCATCATAGGAAGATCAGAAAAATACAAACGAACTTGTTCCATCTTTTGATCAGGTGAAACTTTCATCCAAAAATCAATATTGTCCGTTGCAATTTGAAGACTTCCTTCTTCTGCACCTGATGTTTTTTGAAAACTTCGACTTTGAACAAGTGAAACAGGATCAGATGCACACTCAATGATTGTCTTAATATCTCCTAAAGTCTCCAGATTTCCCAAGAGTTCTGCATGCACATTTCCATCATCACCTGTCAAACAGAGTATTCGATCATCAAACATCTGAATCCATTTTGTATGCCCTTGTTCATGCACAATGAGCTTGTCTATTCTACCCTCTTCACATAAAAGAGTCATAACTGGACCTGAAGTCTGTTCAATCTGTACTGCATAAGGCTGGCTTAAACGATTCTCCATAGCGGAATGTGCCTGATCATAGATCAATGAATCTACTGCACGTTGAACTTGAATATGTCGCCCATTGAATTCATTCACTGCTGCCCCATGATAGGCACAGCCGCTAAGCAGTATCACTAAGACTGCTGCTGCAATTCCTTTTTTCATAAGCACACCCTCCTGATTGATTCATTTTAGCAATCAAATGTGATAGATGAGTGACAAGCAACCAAAAGAAAAAGGATGGCATTTCTGTCATCCTTTAAAAATGAAAGTTGATTATTCAGCGTTTGCAGCTGCAGCAGCACCCGCGATACGTCCGAAGACAACGATGTCAGCAACAGCGTTACCACCCAGACGGTTAGCACCGTGAACACCACCAGTAACTTCACCAGCAGCATACAGGTTGTCAATTGCAGTACCTTCAGCAGTCAGAACTTCAGTATTAGTGTTGATCACAACACCACCCATAGTGTGGTGAATACCTGGGTTGATCTTAACAGCATAGTAAGTTTCATCCAGAGTGTTCTTGAATGCGTTACGTCCGAATTCTTCATCCTTACCAGCAGTTACAGCTGCATTCCAAGTAGTAATTGTAGCTTCCAGAGTTGCAGCATCTACACCGATAGCAGCAGCCAGATCAGCAAGGCTCAAACCTTCAGAAGCAGCACACATGCCCTTAGATACATAACCTGCATAAGTTGCAGAAGCATCATACATCTTCTGGTCGAAGATTACCCAAGCATATCCGCCTGTCTGTTCCAAAACTGCAGCAGAAACAACGTCACGAGTTTCATCTTCGTTTACGAAACGAACACCTTCCTGGTTAACACAGATAGCACCATCTCCACGGATAGATTCAGTAACCAGTGAAGTTGCACCTGTTTCAGGATTTACATAAACAGTTGGGTGAATCTGAATCTGTTCCATGTCAACAGTTGCAGCACCAGCAGCAATTGCCATTTCGATACCGCTTCCGTCGATAGTTGCACCGTTTGTAGATACAAATCCAGCCAGTTCAGCCTTGTTTTCAACAACCATATCCAGGTTTCCGCCGAATCCGCCAGATGCCAGGATAACGCTCTTTGCATTGATTGTATAAGTAGTATCGCCGCTTACAGCCTTGATACCAGCAGCTGCACCATCAGCCATGATGATTTCAGTAGCCTTAGTTTCAGTCAGAATTTCAACACCCAGATTCTTGCAGTTTTCTTCCAGCAGTGGAACCATGTAAGAACCAACGTTAACCATCTTGCCTTCAGCATTGACAGCCTTATGAGCACGGTTAACAGATGCACCAGACAGAGTACCAACCATAGTCAGAGTCAATGGAGTAGGCAGAGTTGCCAGCCAGTCGATTGCATCAGCACCGCCATTAGCCAGTGTAGTTACAAGGTCAATGTTGTTCTTGCAGTATCCGCCAACCATTGTATCGAGTACAAACAGTTCTGGAGTATCAAAGTATCCTTCTGGATTTGCTTTCCAGTCTTCATACTGCTTTTCAACAGTAGCAACCAGTTCAGCCAGTTCAGGGTAAGCCTTAGCCTTTTCGATACCAGCCAAAAGCTTAGCTTCCTGTGCAAATTCAACATCCTTCTGTACGGAAGTAGCAGCAGCGTTCATACCACCTGTAGCACGTGAAGTGTTACCACCAACGATAGCAGCAGCTTCAACGATGACAACGCTCTTGCCAGCCTGTGCAGCAGTGATAGCAGCAGTCATACCTGCACCACCAGCACCAATAATAACTACGTCAACATCCTTAGTCTGTTCACCAGCAGTTTCACCTGACTTAGCAACCAGATCTTCAGCCTTCAAACCAGCAGCTTCCAAAGCAGCAGTAGCAGCAGCTACGAAAGCTTCAGAAGAAATTGTGCAACAGCATCTACAGCCAGAGTGTTGCCAGCAACAACCTTTTCGCTCAGAACGTCGATAGCAGTTTCACCGATACCTTCAGTTTCTGTAGAAGTAACATTTACAGCAGTAATTGTTTTGTTTTCATCCAGAGTCAGTTCAACAGTCACTGGTCCGTGGAAGCCTTCAGCTTCACCAGTATAAGCGCCTGCCTTGAATGAATCAGTGCTTCCGCATGCAGCCATAGTCAGCGTCAAAGCTGCAGCAAGAAACAGTTTAGCAAACTTTTTCATTTTTCTTTTCTCCTTCTTCC
>JAFQKG010000137.1 GCA_017397025.1 Erysipelotrichaceae bacterium
ATTTCGCTTAAGATATTGAAATGCAGCTTTAGCAATATCATTAACTGAAGCTTTAGGATTTCGTTTATAAGCTATTTGAACTTCATTGATTATCTTATTGCCGTTGTAATTATTATCTTGTATTAATGTTAGTAATCTAATCAAATAAGATATAGCTTTAATCTCTCTTAAAGATAATCCCTCTCTATTTGTGAGATTACTCACAAGTTTATTAGAGTTAATGAATTTAATTGATCCTGGATAATATTTATTAGCGATCTCGAATACATATTCTTTCGTAATCTCAGGTTTTGGATTTCTTTTAAGATAATCAATTTGCATATACATGTAAACCTTGATTAAATGATCAATCACCCCTCTTGTTGCAGTATAGAGCCCCTCCCCCACTTCTTGTGGCATTTCAGGAATATGACATTTTCTGTATTATTTCTTTTTTCTTAATGCAAACAAATCAGTTAATAACGCTGCTAAAGTAAAACAGACAAAAACTATTGTCCAGATAATCCAAAGGTTGTTTGTTTTTCCTCCGCCTGCATCAAGTCCATCTGTCTGGAAAATCACACCTGCTGCAAAACCTGCAATATAGGACAAAGGCATAAAAACAGGAGTTTGTTTTCCTTTAACAATAAATGAGATAGCGATTATAACAATGCCACATGAAAAAAGCATAAATGGCCACTCCTGCATGCCATGCAAATCAAATAGAACATATCGGCTCAGTACATAACCTATAGACAGGATTACAAGAGAGATTAAGTGTAATGTGAGATTTTTAATTTTCATATACAAACGTCCTTATTAAGCAAGTAATGGTCATGTCGTACTTAGTCATCTTTTGATTTATTGTACTGTGCAAATTTCGCAGCCATCGTTGGATTATTTTTTGTTAACTTTTTGATGCTTAAATCTTCTGCTTTCGAGTTGGCAAGTCTTAAGTTATTTTCTGATGACAAAAGTGCTTCCTTTGTTTTCAATAAGTGATCAATCGTTTTATCGATTTCCTGAATTGCTGTTTTAAATTTATCGCTGGCAATTCGATAGTTTCTTGAGAACTTTTCCTTGAAATCATTCATATCCTCTTCAAAGCGAGTAATATCAATGTGCTGTTCTTTCATCAAAGCAAGTTCTTTTCTGTACGATAGAGAATTCATCGAAGCATTTCGAAGAAGAGTAATCATTGGAATAAAAAACTGAGGACGAATGACGTACATTTTTGGGTATTTATGAGACATGTCAACGATGCCAGTGTTATAGAATTCATTTTCACTTTCCAGCAGTGAAACTAGAACAGCATATTCACATTTTTTCTCGTTTCTGTCTTTATCCAGCTCTTTTAAGAAATCTTCATTTTTCTTTTTTGTTGCTGTATGGTCAGCTTCATTTTTCATTTCAAACATAATTGAAATCAGTTCCTGACCATCTGAGTCAAATTCTCTAAAGATGTAATCGCCTTTGCTTCCAGATCGTGCATCATTGTCTTTTTCAAAATAGGCGTTTTGAAATGCTGCAGAACGAAGCTTATTGAATTCAAATTCACAGTGCTTTTCTAAACTTTCACCTATCATTTTTGTAGATTGTTTTGCCTTAAAGTCTTTATAGTACGCAATTTGTTCATCTTTGATTTTCAATTTTTCTTCGTAACTTTGAGTCAATGAATGACGAATGATCTCATTTTCCTTTTCCTGGTTGATCATTTGATGTTTAAGTTGAACAATTTTTTCATTCGATAAAAAGAGCTCTTTGTCTTTTTTTGTTTCTACTTCTATGATTGCCAGCTTTTTATTCTGTTCAAAGTGATCAATCTGAGATTGAAGTTTCTGGATTTCAATTTCATTTTCGGTGCTGATTTGCTGAATCAGAATTTGCTTCTCATGTTCAAATTCTTCTATTTTTGATTTTAAGCGTTCTATTTCGTTATTTAGACCGGAAAGTATATCTTTGTACTCATTATCTTTTTTCGCTTCTGTGAGCTCTAAAACGTGTTTCAGCTCATGCTGGTGAAGAGCTTCTCTTTCACTTAAGTCTTTCATAAACTCTTTGTCACGTACCTGTTTTACAATTGCAGCATACCCAGTTTCATCTACCTGAAACACTTCACCGCATTTTGGACATTTGATTTCCTGCATATCAAATTCCCTCCTGTTTCATATATATAATTCTATCACAAAATGAAAAGACGTGATAGTCCAGCTAATCACGTCTTCTTCTAACCATCAACAGTCTTAAAATCTGCAAAACAGTTGCAATGAGTGAAGCAATGTAAGTAAAGGCAGCTGCAGAAAGCATTGCCTGACAGTCATGTCTTTCTTCTGAAAGTATGATACCCTCTTCAGAAAGAATAGCTAATGCACGCTTTGATGCATCCAGCTCAACAGGTAATGTAATCAATTGGAACAGCGCAATGACACAAAGCATGACAACACCAAGATAAAACAGAAAGTCCATTGTAAACAGCAACCCTATAAAAAGAACAGTCCATCCCATTTGACTTGAAATCATGGCAATTGGAAGAATCTTGTCACGCAAAGCGATCATGGAATAATTGGTCGCATGCTGAATCGCATGTCCGACTTCATGAGCAGCAACAGAAACAGATGCAATCGAATCATTGTAGTAAATGTCTTTGCTTAATCGAACAGTGTTTGTCTTTGGATCATAATGATCTGACAACTGTCCTCCTGTTGACATTTCCACCTGTACATCATAGAGTCCATGTTTGTTTAAAATCATTTTAGCAACTTCAAAGCCACGATACCCTCTTCTTGTCGCAACATTTCGATATCTTGCATAAGCGCCGTTGACTTTGTACTGTGCCCAGAACACAAGAATCAGCGCAATCAGATAAAGTAAAGTATTCATTCACATCTTCCTTTCAATATAGTGTTAGTATACCACATTTTATGTTCAATAAAGCTGACATTGCACCAAAGTTGTAAAAGAAAAGAAGCTTGCGCTTCTTTCTTATTTAACAGCATCTTTCAAAGATTTGCTTGCTTTGAATCCAGGAGTCTTGCTTGCAGGAACTGTGATTCTTTCCTTGGTAGCAGGATTGATACCAGCACGTTCTGCACGAACTTTAACTTCGAACTTTCCGAAACCGCTGATATCTACTTTACCACCGTTTCTCAAAGTTTCTGTCATCATATCAAATACAAGCTCAACTGTTTCAGTAGCGGCTTTCTTAGTCATACCAGTCTGAACTGCAACTGCTTCAGCCAGCGTTTTCTTATTCATTACTGTACTCATTACACACTTACCTCCAATTTGTACTCGACCATTATATCATCGTTTACATCTATGTACAATCATTTTTCAGCGATTTTCATGTGTCTCAAATCACTGAAAATCAAGCTGAGTGTTGTCAAAGAATTCCAATGTAACTGCATTGTTTTCGCTTTCAACAAAGCGGATTTTGATCATATCATTTTCTTTTGTCAAAGGCAGTTCATTGGACAGTTCAACAGATGCAAGATAAAGCTGATCACTGTTTTCAAGCGTAATGTAATACCAGCTCGTTCCATCAAGAATGGCTGTAGTGATCAAAGAAACTGTTCCTGTTACTTCCTTAAGAGAAGATGTCTGTGACAGTGTATCCTTGCCCGCTTGAGCAAGCTTTTTGACATAGTCGCTGTAAGCTTTGCTGACAGTTTCACCTACACCAACAATAGAATAGTCAGAAACGTTGACAAAACTGTACATCTTGACCAGTTCTTCTGCATCCTTCAAAGAAACAAAATAAGTGGCTTCTGAACCGACATTTAATAGAATCGGGAAGGTCGCACGATAGCCCAAATGCTGTACCTGACCTTCTGCAGAGCTCATGGCAGAATATTCATTCGCACCCCCTACTTTGATATAGCTGGCTTCTTTTGTCCTTAAATTGATCAATGCAAATCCACTGATGGACTGATCTGCACCAACTGATGTCAATCCTGAGAAAATATAAGTATCGGTATCAATGTTGACGTAGTTGTATCCATCCGTTGTCTGAAGCATGTCTTTCTGTCCAAAGAACGTATTGAAAAGACCATTGACATAATAACCCCAGTTATCAATCTGAGCCCAGGCAATCTCTGTTGGCTGTACACGGTCAATCCATGATGGAATTTCTTCTTCAACATATTTCACCATTTCACCTGTATGCGGATCAACCACAATCACTGCAGTTGCATCCAATCCGCCAAACCAGCCGATTTCAGGTTCAACAACAGAAATGACCCAAAATGGATTTCCAGCATCATCCAGTTCAAAAGAGTAATCCGAAAGGATTTCTGTGCGGTAGGTAAAGCGAACATGACGAAACAGATTCTGGTGAAAATATGCAGATGGTGAATAAATAATACCATTTTCCAGCATCACCAGTTCAACATCATTTGCATCACGTACATTTACACGAATGTAGCCAGGAATCCCCTCAGAACTGTTTTGAAGCCATTTATAGAAGTCCTGATGTTCCAGCGGTGAAATACGAAGAAGATCTTTTCCAGAACTGATCAGCGTATAGGTATCTGAAACATCATACTGAGAACCAAGTCCAGCCTGCTTACCGATCTGTTTTTCACCTAATCGAATGGCAGTATCCTTGTCAACAACAGGTATACTGTCAATGGAAATCGCATCAAATTCCTGCGAGAAATCAGAAACCTCTGCAATATTAATCTGATCACGATAACGCTTTGCGTTTAGAAGTTCACTGCTGAAAAATTGCAGAACAAAAAACGCAGCCACAACACCAATCAAAACAATGGCAGAAATCTTATTGACCTTTGTAATTCTTAATGAAAACAAAGTATCCAGGAACACAAAGACCCCTAGCAGAAAGCACACATACATCACAAATCCTGCATCACGAAGATGATAGGCAGGAAGAAATAAATAATCTGTGACAAGCCACAGCAAACCAGTTAGAAAAAGCGATATGAAATGAGCCTTTTTAGGCTCCATTCCAGGTCGTTTGAAGTTGAAATTTCCAAAATTGAAATGCTGATTCATAGTGCATCACTCAGCCTTTCTATCAGTTTTTCAATCAATTGATGAACTTGATCAAGTGAAAGTCCCTTGATGCCGCAGGCGTTTTTATGACCGCCTCCGCCAAACTGCGAGACAACATCATTGATGACCATCTTCCTTGAACGAAGCGATCCTTCAAATACCCCTTGATCATTTTGAGCAAATACAGCCCAGATTTCAAAATCCTTCACACCGCCAAAAGAAGTGACAAGCTCTTTTGCAGTTGTTGAAGAAATCTCTAGCTCATTGCATTCTTCTTTAGATAAAATCAGATAAATCAAACCGCATTCTTCAATGACTGCACGTTTACGAAACTCCGTAGAAAGCTCATATCGTCTTCTGGATGTATCAAAAACCTGACGATTGATTTCTGGTAAATCCACATTCTTCTGAGCAAGCACAGATGCCATACGAAGTGAATCAGCTGTTGTATTTGTTGTACGGAACCCCAATGTATCTGCAATAATGCCACGAATAAGAAATTCTGCAGTCTGATCACTGATTTCTTTGTTCCATGAAAGCATGCATTCAGTGAGAATCTCGCTGCACGAACCTGCTTCTGATTTGACAAATTGCACATCGTAGCCTTCATCATACTGAGGATGATGATCAATGCGTATTTTTGCCTTCGCTTTCAAAAATCTCTCATCATCCACTCGATTCATTCCAGCAGTATCCACCACAATAGCTAAAGAGTTTTCGATCATTTCATCACTGACACTATCATTTTCAGGATACAGATCAGTGTTCATTCTTTCCTTGCCAAGACAAAAAACCTGTTTATCTGGAAAATGATCCAAAAGCCATTGTCTTAGGCCAAACTGTGAGCCAAGGGCATCATGATCTGGATGCCCATGGCGAAAAATCGTAATGATAGAATGAGATTCAATCAAAGAGAGAATTTTTTCTTTCATTTTCAATTAAAGTCCAAGCAGACGAACTGTGTCACGTGCAATCATCAGTTCTTCATTTGTAGGAACAACCCAAACCTGAACTTTAGATTCTGGTTTAGAAATGCAGATTTCTTTGCCGCGTGATTTAGAATTCAATTCATAATCCATCACGATACCAAATGCTTCTTCCAGACCCTTGCAGATTTTTTCACGCAAAGTCACATCATTTTCACCCAGTCCAGCAGTAAATGCAATTGCATCAACGCCGCCCATCTGAGCAACATAGCCGCCGACAACATTCACAACACGATTGACATAGATGTCATGTGTCAGTTTTGCACGTTCATTGCCTGCATTGATAGCAGCTTCAACATCACGAGCATCACTTGAAACGCCAGAGATTCCCAGCATACCGCTCTTTTTATTGAGAACTGTATCCATTTCTTCTGGTGTCATGCCAGTTTTCTTTTCCATGTAAGGAAGAATAGCTGGGTCAATATCGCCACAGCGTGTTCCCATCATAATACCGCCAAGTGGTGTAAAGCCCATTGAAGTATTTACACAAATACCGCCCTTTACAGCAGTAATTGAAGCACCATTGCCAAGGTGGCAAGTCACAATGCGAGTATCCTTTACATCTTTGCCCATCAGTTCAGCAGTTTTCTTTGAAACATAAGAATGAGATGTTCCATGAGCACCATAACGACGTACCTGATAATCTGTATACCATTCATATGGTACAGCATACATGTAAACACCTGGTTCCATTGTCTGATGGAAAGCAGTGTCAAAAACGAAAATGTTTCCGCAATCTGGAAGAGCCTTCTTGAATGCGAAATATCCGCCAGCATTCGCACGATTGTGCAATGGAGCCAGTTCAGCCAGTTCAAGAACCTTTGCTGAAGTTTCTTCGTTTGCGATAGCACTGTCCTGGAAATAAGAACCACCCTGTACCACACGGTGTCCTGCACCTTTGATTTCATCCAGAGATTCGACACACTTATAGTCAACAAGTGCTTTCAAAAGCATGTTCACTGCTGTGTCATGATCTGGAAGCGGCTGATTGTGAACGTGCTTTTCACCATTGACTTTGATAGTAAAAATACCTTCTTCAAGACCAATTCTTTCAAACACACCTGAACAGATGACTTCTTCAGATGGCATGTTGAAAAGCTGGAATTTAAGAGATGATGATCCTGCGTTGACTGAAATGACTTTGCTCATAAAATATCCTCCTGTATTCATTCAGTAAGTAAACATTCTTCAACAAGCTGGGCAACTTCTTCATTGCCGAACTGTTTGATTTTTTCATAAAGATGAAGCCTTTTTTGAAATCTTTCATAAAGATGTAGCTTAGCTTCATAAGCTTCAAGTGCCGCCTCACAGCGACGAAGCAGATCATGAACAGCACTTCGTGAGACATCCATGAGTTCTGCAATTTCAGACAAGGAATAATCTTCTCTGAAATAGTATTCCAGCACCTGATTCTGTTTTTCTGTCATAAGGGGTGCATAGAAATCCATTAAATGATTGATGCGTTCAGTTACTTCAATCATGAGTATGAAGACCTTCCGTCATACTGTAAAGATAACTGTCCAGATCAAATGGACGAAGGTCATCTGCTTTTTCTCCAAGCCCAATAAAATAGACTGGAATGGACAATGCATGTTTAATAGCTAAGACAATACCGCCTTTCGCAGTTCCATCCATTTTTGTTAAAATCATGCCTGTCACTTCTGTTGCTTCCTTAAAAAGCTTTGCCTGTGATATGCCGTTTTGACCAGTCGTTGAATCCATGACTAACCAAACATGATGAGGAGCTCCTTCAATTTCACGAGAAACAACTTTTCTCATTTTTGAAAGTTCCTTCATCAAGTTGACTTTGTTTTGAAGACGTCCTGCAGTATCACATAATAGAACATCAATTTGATGATCTTTTGCATAACGGCAGCCTTCTACAAGCACGCTGCTTGGATCAGCTCCTTCTTTTCCGGCAATGCATGGCACATTCAAGCGTTCAGCCCAGGTTTTCAGCTGATCAATAGCTCCAGCTCTGAATGTATCAGCAGCCACCACAGCAACTGTTTTCCCTTCTTCTGTATAGCGTTTTGCAAGTTTAGCACAAGATGTAGTCTTTCCACTTCCGTTAACACCTACTAAAAGAATCACTGTAGTGCCGTTCACATTCATAAGAATTTCAGAGTCTTCTTTCTGATTGTACAAATCATGCATTACTTCCATCAATCCATCCATCGTTTCATCAAATGTTGGATTAGATGTTTTTTTCATTTTATGTTTTAGAAGTTCACAAATGGTATCTGCCGTTTCAATACCAACATCCGCTTCAAGCAGCACCACCATCAGTTCTTCAAGAAACTCATCAGTAACTCCTTTGAATCCAAAGGCAAAACGAGACAGCTTCTCAGTAAAAGAAACTTTGGTTTTCTTAAAACCAGAAAGGTACTGACCGCCATCTTCTTTACGAATGAATTTTTCTTTTAGTTTTTCAAAGAAACTCATGCACTTTGTACCTCACTTTCTTCAGCCAGATCAATCGCATCAGTCAATTGAACTTTCAGCATCTGAGAAACACCCTGTTTCTGCATCGTGACACCATAGAGCACATCACACTGTTCCATCGTACCCGGACGATGGGTCACAACAATGAATTGGGTCTGTTCACTGAAATTCTTCAGATAACGTGCAAATCGTTCCACATTTCCCTGGTCAAGTGCTGCTTCCACTTCATCAAAGATGCACAATGGAACAGGCCGAACCTTTAAGATAGAAAACAGCACACAGATTGCGATCAAACTCTTTTCTCCACCAGAGAAAAGACGAATGTTTTGTACCTGCTTTCCAGGAGGCTGAACATCAATATCAATTCCTGTATTCAAAATATCATCAGGATTTTCGAGAATCAGTTTCGCTTTTCCTCCACCAAACAGTGTTCTGAATGTATCGTTAAGTTCAGCATTGATTTTATCAAACATGTCTTTGAATTGACGCTTCATGACTTCATCCATTTCATCAATGGCACCTAAAATCTTATCACGGCTGGCAATCAGATCGTCCATCTGTTTTTTCATGAATTCATAGCGTTCATTGACTTCAGAATACTCTTCAGGAGCATTCATGTTGATATTGCCCAGTGCTTCAATTTCTCTGCGTAAAGCAACGACTTCTTCACGGGCATTTTCGATTTTGTTTTCACTGACCTGTGTCAATGCGAATTCATAGGTCAGCTGATATTCAGAAGCTAGACGTTCCAGTACGTTATCCAGCTTGGTTGTTAGTTTTGCACGATCAATTTCAATCAGCCTTTTTGATTCATTGGCACGTTCAAGTTCTTTTCTTAACTGTCGAATCTGCTGCTCCTTGCGTTCACTTTCCTGAGAACAGCGAATTCTTTCTTCACGTGTCATTTTGATGGAAGCAGTTGTTTCATCACGCTTCCCATAAGCTGCATTCAATTGATGAATGAGCTGATCTGCAAAGGATTCTTCTTTTTGCAAAGCATTAGGATCAGCAGGCCCAAGCATTTCCATGTCATTTTTCAAACGTTCGTATTTAGCACGTTTTGCCTCAAGTACTGGTTCCAGTTGTGCATGCTGAATGCGTTTGGACATAAGCTGCTGTTCTGCTGCATCTCTCTCTTTTTTCAGTTCACTGAGTTTTCTTTCAGCGACACTGACGGCTGCAGACTGTGAAACAATCATTTGTTTCATTTGATTGAATTCTTTTTCAGCTGTAATCAGTGAAGTTGAGTTTTTCACCTTACCGCCTGTCATTGAACCACCTTTGTGAATCACATC
>JAFQKG010000138.1 GCA_017397025.1 Erysipelotrichaceae bacterium
ATAACAAAAGCACTCTTTGGAAAGTGCTTGATTCTATAACTGACGAAGTTTATTTTCTATAACATTTTCTGTTTCTTTGTCAAACAGATAAATGCTGTCATATGGAATAGAAAACTCGACTTCTGTGTCCATTTCAGGAGTATCATGCGGATCTACTTTCAAAATAGATTTTACTCCGTCAATATCCACATACACATTAGTGTTATCCCCTAAAAGTTCAGTTAGTTCAACAATTGCTTTCACGACAACACTGTTTTCTTTTGCGCCCAAAACAATAGCTTCTGGACGATATCCTACCACAAGTGATTTTCCATTATCATAATTTTCTTTATCCAAAATCTTTTCTAAAGCCAGTTCCGCTTTACCAATCTGAACTTTCCCATCTTTCACTTCTGAAGTTATAAAATTCATTGGAGGTTCACCTATAAAACCTGCAACAAACATGTTTACAGGCTTGAAGTAAAGTTCATAAGGAGATCCTACCTGCTGAATATATCCGTCTTTCATTACAACAATACGGTCTGCCATTGTCATTGCCTCAGTCTGATCATGAGTAACATAAATGGTTGTTGCACCAACTTTGCGGTGAATATCCGTGATTTCCGAGCGCATTGTAACTCGCTGTTTTGCATCCAGATTGGATAGAGGCTCATCCATCAAAAAAATGCCTACCTTACGAATAATAGCTCGTCCCACTGCTACACGCTGTCTCTGCCCTCCAGAGAGCGCTCTTGGTTTTCTATCAAGATAATCAGTCAATCCAAGAATGCGTGCAGTTTCGCTGACACGCTTTTCAATAACATCTTCATCTACCCCCTGTAAAGAAAGTCCAAAAGCCATATTGTCATACACAGACATATGTGGATAAAGTGCATAACTTTGAAAGACCATGGCAACCTCACGTTCACGCGGCCCAATTTCATTAGCACGCTTTCCATTGATGAAGAAATCGCCCTTGCTGATGTTTTCCAGTCCTGCAATCATGCGCAACGTTGTCGATTTTCCACAACCAGATGGTCCTACAAAAACAATAAATTCTCCCTGTTCAATATCAAGATTGAAATTATGTACAGCGTGGAAGCCATTCGGATAAATTTTGTTGACGTCTTTTAATGAAAGATATGCCATATCACTCACTCCTTCCAGTGATTAATCACTGTATTTCTTCATCAATTCATGCAGCATATTGACTGCAGGAATTAAATCATCTCCATCAGTACCTTCCAGAATCAGTACTGCATCTGAATCGTATTGATGAATAATTTCAAGAATTTTCTCATAATCCATCAATCCTTTTCCTACACCACATTGCTTGATTTTTCCATCTTCCAAAATATAATCTTTCAGATGAAACAGCAGAATGCGATTTTTGAAGGTTTCAAGCCCCTTCTTTAAAACGCCTATTGGATCGTATACATTTTCAGTGTTTAGAAAACTGTACAAATCAAAGATGATTCGTACATTGTCACAATGAATACGATCAACAGCTTCAGAAAGCCTTTCTATTGAACTGCAGACATGTGCACAAGCTCCTTCCATACCAACAATGACATTGTAATTCTGAGCATATAGTGCAAGTTCCTTGAAAATACAGACGACTTGGTCAAGCGCCTCTTCTGTATGATTCAAAGGATGATCAATCCATGGCTCGCCTTGATATGATCCTGTCTCTGATCCTACTGCACTTGCACCAAATACATCTGCAAGCGAAATGTATTCCTTGAAAATTTGAATTCCTAGTTCTACTTTTTTCTTGTCCGGATGCACTGGATTAAAATACGCTCCCATCAATCCAATTTCTTTCTTTCCTGCCTTCAGTGTC
>JAFQKG010000139.1 GCA_017397025.1 Erysipelotrichaceae bacterium
AGAATTTCAAATTCACTCATGTTCCCTTACCTCCTATGATTCTTATGGGCGATGATGGTTCAAAGCTTTTTGGAATACAGGAGGCACTCCTCTGCCCATGATTCAATTCTAGACGGCTCAAATAGGAAACACAACCCCCACCCCTGGAAGCAAAACAAGCTGAGATGTTCATCCCAGCTTGTTTTCTTTTTTCAATTCTCAACCGCACCACTAATTGATTGAATATAGTCTATTTCAAAAGGTGTTTTAAAGTCAAACATTTTCCTTGGCATAGAATTAATTTTGAACACAATGTCATCCAAATATTGTTGTGCAACGTTTACGAATGATTTACCTTTAGGTAAGAATCTTCTTACTAATGCATTATATCTTTCGTTGGTTCCACGCTGAAAAGAACAGTATGGATCACATTTATAGAGTTTCACGCCTAATGTTTTAGCTGCGATACCTAATGCTTTGAACTCTAATCCATTATCTGTTGTGATCGATTTGACTGTGATCTCATTTTCTTTGATATATTTGTAAATCAAGTTATTGATGTAATATTCATTCTTGTATTCTGCTTTGATCAGCCACATTTTTCTGCTGCATCGATCTACGATAGAGATGATAGAATCGAATTCATTTTTCTTTCCTATGATACTATCAATCTCCAGATGTCCTATTTCTTCTCTTTTTTCAACGTATTTTGGTCTAAGTCTGATAGGAAGCACAGTCTTATTGTCAAGATTCCACTTTAGATGTGCCATCATACCGTTGTTTTTACCCTTTTTACGGCTTCTTTTGTAACATGTATCTTTTACTTTGATCTTGATCTTATCCTCGTTAATCCAATTGTAGACTTGTTGTACACTGACATGAGGCTTTCCTGGATGATAGGTTTTAAAGTCTCTTACACACAGTTCAATCGACTTACAGCGCCAATCGTAAGCCTTATAAAGGTATTCTAAGAAGTCTGAATATTTCTTTTGGATATCAATGACTCGTTTCTTGTAGACTTTGTTTTTATACCTTGAAACTGTAGAGTGAGAAATGTTCAGCAGTCTTGCACAAGACCTCATAGAGTGACCTTGTTCAAGAAGAAAATCGATTTTGACTTTCATTTTTTCGTCTAATTGTTTATAATTCATATGAGCTCCTCTTCGCCGGGTGAGCTCTTTTATTTTACTAAAAAACCGCACCCTTGAGTGGTGCGGTTGAAACTTTAATTAAAGAACAAGCTGAGATGTTCATCCCAGCTTGTTTTTTTATCCTCTTAGTACAGCGTTGCACTGTTTTTCAAGTGCACTCAGAATGTTTGTATGTACTGTTGTTATTTCCTGTTCAGTCAGTGTATGATCATCTGCCTGATAAAGAATGGAAAGCGCAACAGACTTAAAGCCCTTTTCAACATGTTCACCTTCATACACATCAAATACTTCAATGTTTTTGACCAGTGCTTTTCCTGCCTTAGAAATAACAGCGCTCAATTCACTAGCTTTCACTTCTGATTTTACCACCAGTGCAATGTCTCTCTTCACACTTGGATACTTCGCAATTGGTTTAAACTTCACCTTTGTCAGTTTGACATTCATCAAAAGATCCAAACGGAATTCTGCAACAACAGCTCCCTTAGGAAGCCCTAACTGCTTCACCAAGGCTGGATGAACTTCCCCCATCATTCCTAAAAGTTCTTTTCCAAGATAGATGCATGCTGAACGATAAGGATGGAAGTTTTTGACATCCATTGTATTTTCTTTGTAATTCAAACGATTTGCTGTGATACCGAGCTGCTTCAAAAGACTTTCCAGAACTCCTTTGAGTGTATAGAAGTCAGATGTAATGTTAACTCCATGCAGCTTAGAATTCTGCAGACTGCCGCTTAATACAAGTCCCACACGTTCCTGCACTTTGTCCTGCGCATAAACTGCACTGATTTCAAACAGGTTAATGTTTTCATTCTTATGTGCAGCATTATATGCCAAACATTCCATCAGTTTTGGCATCAAAGAAGTACGTACATAACGTCTTTCTTCACTCATTGGACTTGCCAGTTCAACTGCAGAGCCAAATGACATCACTTCATGATCAATCGCAGCCTTTGAAACCAGTGTATACGTCACTGCTTCTGAAAGTCCCATGCCAGAGAGTGCAGTGCGGACAGTACGGCGAGCCTTCTGAATAGGTGTAAGTTCACCTACTGTTGCTTCCATTGTAGGCAGAGTTTTCTTTAATCCTTCATAGCCCAGCATACGAATGATTTCTTCATCAATGTCTTCGCGAATGTTCAAATCTGTACGATATGAAGGAATTGTACACGTAAAGCTGTCACCATCCTGAACTGGATTCAAATTTAATTCAGTCAGTATTTTCAATACATCCTCCATGGCAAAATCCGTACCTAAAAGTGTATTGCAATGAGTCAATGTTTCGGTAACTGTCTTAACTGATTCGTCAATCACACCTACCTGAACATTTTCTTCAAAGCCATCTGCTTCAGCCAGTTCTTTAAGAAGCTGAACGGAACGATCAACCGCCTTCATCTGAGAAAGAGGTTCAAGTCCCTTTATGAAATGACTGGCTGCTTCTGTTGCTAATCCTAAACGTCTTGATGTATTTCGGATAGATACGGCATTGAAGGCTGCGGCTTCAATGAAAATGCTTGTTGTCTGTTCATCGATTTTGGATTCTTCGCCGCCCATAATGCCGGCAATGCCTGTAGGCACGCCTCCTGTGGTGATGAGAAGATCACCCTTTTTGATTTCATAATCGATGCCATCCAGTGCCTGCATCGTCATATCTACATCATCAACAACTGTAATCTCATGATGAGGCAGTTTGCTCAAATCATAGTAATGCAAAGGCTGACCTGTTTCAATCATGACATAATTGGAAATATCCACAACATTGTTGATGGACTTGATACCATAAGAGTGCAGAACATTCTGCATCCATTTTGGCGATGGTCCTACTTTGACATGATTGACTACCTTGCCCACAAACACTGGACACTTTTCTGTCTTGGATGCCAGTTTAAAGCTTGTTGGTGCACCACATTTCGATGCTCCTTCATAAGCAGGCAGACTCACTTCACGGTGCAATACAGCTGCAACTTCAACTGCAAGATTCCACATCGCGTTGCAGTCCGCACGATTTGGTGTCAGACCAATATCTAAAATAGTATCATCAAGTCCCAGATATTCCAGTACGTTTGTTTCTCCTACTGGTGCATCTTCTTCAAATACATAAATACCTGAAAGCTGTTCTTCAGTCTGCCATTTCTTATCAACACCCAGCTCAGAAAGCGAACAGATCATTCCATTGGATTCAACACCGCGCACTTTTGCAGGCTTGATTTCAAATCCTCCTGCAAGTTTAGCGCCCACTTTAGAAACAATGACTTTCTGCCCTGCAGCAACATTTGGTGCACCGCAGACAATGTTCAGCACTTCATCGCCAACATTGACTGTTGTGACATGCAAATGATCTGAATCAGGATGTTCAACACAAGTTAGCACTTCCCCAATGACTAGATTGGTTCCCTCTGCTACTTTTTCAATGCCTTCAACTTCAAGCCCTGCACGAGTCAGCTTCTCTGCAAGTTCTTCTGGAGTGACGCCATCCAGATTGACATATTTTTTTAACCAGTTAATACTGCATCTCATTCTAACGTCCTCCCCCTTAATCAAAACGATCAAACATCTTTAAGAAACGAGCATCATTGATGTAGAAATTACGAATGTCATCCACTCCATATTTCAGCATAGCTACACGTTCTACACCCACACCAAAGGCAAAGCCTGAGCATTTTTTCGAATCAAACCCAGCCATTTCAAGTACATTTGGATGCACCATACCGCCTCCAAGCACTTCAATCCAGCCAGTACCTTTGCACACAGGACAGCCTTTGCCGCCGCACATATGACAGCTGACATCCACTTCAACACTTGGTTCAGTAAATTGGAAATAAGATGGACGGAAACGAATCTCACGCCCTTTTCCAAACATGCGGTCTGCCATATAAGACAGTGTTCCCTTCAAATCAGCCAACGTGATATTTTCTGCAACCACCAAGCCTTCACACTGCATGAACTGATGAGAGTGAGTCGCATCATCATCATCGCGGCGATACACTTTACCAGGGCAAATGACTTTCACAGGGAGTTTCCCGCCAGCTTTTTCCAGCTCACGCATCTGAATGGCTGTTGTATGTGTTCTAAGCAACACTTCAGGATTGATATAGAACGTATCCTGCATATCTCTTGCAGGATGATCCTGAGGAATATTCGCACGTTCAAAGTTATACAGATCCAATTCAACTTCTGGTCCTTCTCCAATGGTATATCCCATAGAAATGAACAAATCTTCCATTTCCTGAGCAACCAATGTCAAAGGATGCAATGTTCCTGTTTTAATAGGTGCAGCTGGCAGCGTTACATCTATTTTTTCTTTTACCAGACGTTCCAAAAGTGCTTTTTCTTCCAGTTCTGTCTTCTTTTCTTCCAGTACAGCTGCAACTGCCTGCTTGCAGGCATTGACTTCCGCACCAAAAGCTGGCTTTTCTTCAGCACTTAATCCTTTCATCAAAGACATCAGTGACTGAATTGGGCCTTTTTTTCCCAAATACGTTACACGAATCTGATTGAGCTCTTCAAGTGTCGAACACTGCTCAATCGCGTTCAATGCCTCTTGTTTGACAATATCAATTTTTTCCATTTCGATTCCTCCTAAAATAAAAAAGACGCTCCCTAAGGAACGCCTCTGCGTGGTACCATCCTCATTCATATTCAAAAGAATATGCACTCAACTCGATAACGGCGAGTACCGGGGTGGATTAGACCCACTGCAAAGGTGAATTCCCCTGATGTTCCATGCAGGAAGCTTTCACCAACTGCTTCCCTCTCTTTTCACTTTCCATCAGACTACTTGTCCTTGTTGAACCGCTTTAACAGCGATATTATATCAAATCAAATGACAAATGACAATGATTTTCAGCACACAGCATCTGCTAAAAAAGAGAGTAACAAGCTAAACTTTCATCTCTTTTTTCAAATTAACTATTTCAATTCAAACCTTTCTTGCTTCTTCAATCTGCCTAAATAATAGAACCCTTTCCTTAAAACAGAATATCGAAATATCTCTCTAAACTTCAAAGTTAATGATTCATCCAACTGTTTCAATTGAATCAGATAATCCAGCATGCAGCATCACATCAAAAATGATGAGTTCACTCGTCATTGAATCATCCTCAGCATTTCTTATCTCAAAATACTCACCATCATTCACAGTGCTTAATTGAGGCTCACTGATTCACTTCAGAATGTTCAGCAAATTTTCCTTGTTTGACAAAAGCCTTTTGCATTCTTCATCACTTTTCCCTCCAATTGAGTACTTACCCAAAGAAAGGAAAACCTCAAAAATCTTAAACTTCTTTCAATGGAAAAGAGGTGTCACCTACTACAACCAATCCTCAACTAGTTCTGCTTAAACTTTAAGAAATCCAGGTTCAAGACTGATTTCTTTTGTCTCTTTTCTTAAATATATCTCAACTCGCAACAATTGACTGCTGGCAATTCTCAGCCAATCCTATATAATAAATATAGGAGATAAGTTTATGAAACGTTTTTTAGTAATATTTGAAGGAAGAATCCAAAGCGTAGGCTTTCGTGCCTGGTGCCAGCGATATGCCATTCAGTATGAATGTACTGGATGGGTTAGAAACATGGCCAATGGCATGGTAGAAATGCAAATTCAAGGAGACCCTGCTAAAATTAAATTTGCCCTCTCTAAAATCAAAGAAGGCAATCGCTTTATCCGTGTTAATGACATGCATACAAAAGAAATCGCTCTTCAATCAGATGAAAAGCGATTTGAAACTCGTTACTATTGAGATTCAGTTTTTTACTGAATCTTTTTAATATGTCTTTGAATTTACCGTGGTATTCCACATCAAATCTGTATAGGAATCATAAATGATTTCTCTCAGCCGAGTAAAAAATTCATTCGCAAGAATTGGATTATTGAACAAAGCTGATAAGGAAGAATTGATCCCGTTCCATGTTGCTGGCCCAACAATGCCATCTGCAGCAAGTCCATTTTGACTTTGAAAGGCCCGTACTGCTGCTTCCGTCTGAGCTCCAAACACACCATCCACGGTTAAAGTTGTAAGTGTGCCATTGGCTTGATTGATGGTATTGAGTGCTGACTGAACTTTTCTCACGTTTTCTCCCTGTGATCCATAACGAACAGGTGTTCCAGGATATGTGCCTAATAGATTTTGCTCAGGCACCTGTACTGCCAAAGTATCTTCATAAGCTTCTACTAGTGTGTTCCACGTTGCCGGTCCAACGATGCCATCGGGCGTCAGTCCTGCTAAACGCTGAAAGGCAATCACAGCTGCTCTTGTCCCAGAGCCAAAGAAGCTGTCAATCTTGACAGATGGAACTCTGGTTGTAAACAGAGATATTTTATTCAGAAAAAATTGAATCTCCTGCACTTCTACAGAACGATCCCCTTGTCGAACAGGACTGCCAGGATATTCAAAATTAAGTCCTGCTTCAACACCTTCACTGGTAAGTTCCGCCAGTTTTTTGACCGCAACATAAATATAGGAAATTTTGTACCATGTTGCATTGCCTACAATTCCATCTGCCGTTAAATTGAACTGTCTTTGAAAAGCTCTGACAGCGGCTTCCGTCTGAGCACCAAAGATGCCATCTACTGGATAAATGGTAGGAATGATCGGATAATTGACCGCAATGCGATTGAGCTGAGACTGTATCGTAGCTACAGCATCACTTTTCATGCCGTTTTTCAAGGAATAGCCAGGAAATGATCCGTTAACTCCTTCAATTCGATTCGTCGTTACAAGTTCAATGTTTTCCCCATAATAGTATTTCAGAATTTCAAAGGCATTGTACCCTTTATTTGCCAAATCAACAGTTCCCCATTGTTTTAAACCATTGCACCAGACCTGTCTGCCATCACAGTATTCTGCATAATAAGGATTGATGGTTTGAAGCTTGCGAATGTAGGTATTGAAAATATCATCGACAATTTCACTGATGTTTTCAAAGATGTTTCGATTATGAACATAATACTGATCAAAAGCCGTTGAATTTGTAATATCAAACGGATAGCCTTTTGAACGATACCATTCAGTATACACACGATTCATAATCAATGAAATCTGACAGTAAATATTGGCCTTCAGCGATTCAGTCGGCCAGGTTGGATAAATCTCGGAACAAGCCACATTTTTAATGTAATCTCGAAAAGAAACTGTCACATTGGATGCACTTGCCGTTGGTCTTCCTAAATGAACGGTTACATATTTAGGAATAATGGGATAATTTAACACCCATTGCTGCTCAAGACCATTGTCGTTGATTTCCTGATAGCTTGCACAGGAATGACGCATTCTATTCAGCAGCTGATGTTCTGGAATCACATCCACTTCTGTTTCAGTATAATTTCTTCCTTCAGGAAGCAAATCTACATTCAGCAGTGCATTTTGTCCTGCAAAAATTTGTATCCCCTGTACAGCACGAGTCTGATAGTTTTCTCTTTCTATGGTCACATTGACAGTAGAATAAGGAACGATTGTGTTATCAGGATCAAGTGACAATGCAGGATCAGGAGCTTCAATTCCTTCAAACACAGCATATCCATTATCATCAGTTAATTTTGTTTCAGTGTCTATTGTCACTCTAGTGCCCGATAAAGGAAGAGCTTGCTGGGCTACAGTGACATACACAGTTAATGTGCCAACTGCCATCTTCTCACCTCCACAGTATTCTATTCTCATCTCAATCTTCTTTTTAGGCTATTATTCAATTTCAAAGGATTTTCACCCCTATGAGCGCATATTGACTTCAAAAAATGGATATGCTAAATAATAATTGGATAAAGAAAAGTACATCACTGACTTGTGATGGACTTCCAGTTCCAAGTCGATAAAGAGAAAACCCCTTAATCAATCTTTGGTCCGATGTGATGGGGTTTTTTCTTCTTTATAGACTCTCTTCAACAGCCAAATCATTGAGTCAATGAGCGCAATGATCAATGAAACTGTACCAAAAGAAGTATTTAGTTTCATTGAAGTTGCTGCTGTTATCAATAATGCAATCAATAGATGCAGAATTGTCTTTTCCATAAAGATCACCTCCGTTCATTTTCATGCCAGGCATCAAAATGAAACCGGAAGTTCCATCACTTCATCCTTATCAGTCATGTGCTGTCTTACTTTCGTAAGACAATTTTATTTTAAATGACTGAATTGTCCCACACAACCCCCACCCCTTTGAACACACATTGACTTCAAAAAATGGATATGCTAAATAATAATTGGATAAAGAAAAGCACATCACTGACTTGTGATGGTCTTCCAGTTCCAAGCCAATAAAGAGAAAACTACTTGTCAATCTTTGGTCGGATGTGATGGTTTTTTTTCTTTTTGACAGGACTGTTCAAAGTCTTTCATGATGCTGATGAGTGTCTTGACTTCCTGCAG
>JAFQKG010000140.1 GCA_017397025.1 Erysipelotrichaceae bacterium
ACCACCGCGTGCTACACCATTGACAATCTGTTTTCTTGCGAACAAGAACAGAATGATCATAGGCACAACGATAATTGTAGAAGCGGCCATCATCAACTGAGTTTCTGCACCGCCTTCTGAAACGAATGCATACAGCCCAAACGGCAATGTCCTTAAATCTCTTTCAACTACTGCCAGCATCGGCCACATGAAGCTGTTCCATGAAGCAATTGCATTCAGCAGGATAATTGTAACCAAAGAAGGTCTAGCAATTGGAACCATAACTCTCCACAGATACTTCCAGTTAGAGCATCCATCAACTCTCGCAGCCTGATACAACGAATCAGGAATGCTGTCAAAGAAGCCCTTAAGGATGTATGTATAGAAAATGCTTGATGTAAATGGAATAATCAATGCAAAGATTGTGTTATAAATCTTGATATCAATGATTGTTCTAAAGTTTGTAATGATAATCATTTCAAATGGAATCATCATCATTCCAAGAAGTAAGCCAAAAATGACATGTTTACCTGGAAAATTTAATTTTGAGAAAGCAAACGATGCAAGGATTGTCGTAAAAGCACACAAAGAAACACTTCCCACCATTGCAATAACTGAGTTTTTAAAATAAGTAACAAACGGAGCCATTTCAAAGGCAATTTTAAAATTATCAAAGTTGAAGGTTGTTGGCCACCAAAGAGGTGGATATTGTCCAATTTCAATATGAGACTTGAATGCACCAGTAATCATCCAATAGAATGGGAAAATCATAATTACTGCGCCCAGAATCAGGAAGAAGTAGATGAGAACTCTTCCAAAAGATAAATTATTCATCATTTTTTTCATATTCTACACCTAATCCTTTGTTTTCTTTTCAATAAAGCGCTGAATCATCGTAAATACAAATATTGTCAGAAATAGAATAACTGCAGCTGCTGCCGCATATCCATATTTCATTGGTGTTTTAATTCTAAACTGATAATAAATGTAATAAACAACAGTAAACAGATTGCTGGCAATCCCTGGTCCTTGGAACAATGGGAATAATTCATTGTATACCTTGAATGTACTGATTGTGTTTACGATCAAGACAAGAAAGATTGTAGGTGCCAAAAGCGGCAGAGTAATTCTGAAGAAACTCTTGATTGGTCCTGCCCCATCTACTTTTGCAGCAGTGTAATACATCGGATCAATGTTCTGAAGCCCAGAAAGAAGCAGAATAATTGTAAATGGTAAAATTGCCCAGATGCCGTAAATGCAAAGTGCAGGGAAATTGTATTTAGGAATCTGGAGCCAATTGATGGCTTCTACTCCAAGGAATGACAAGAGATAGTTAATGACACCCGTTCTATGGCTAAACATAAATCGCCAAGCAAACCCAATAGCAACAGTTGAAGTTACCATTGGCAAGAAGTATGCAGTTTGAAACATACCGCTGAATTTGATTTTCTGATTCAAAAGCGTTGCAATAAGCACTGATAGGCAAGTTGAAATAGGGATTACTACAAACACATACATGAATGTATTCTTATATGCCTGTATGAAATAAGCATCATTTAGCACATACAAATAGTTCCCTAACCCCCAACCTGAATAAGATTGGTTGATGAAGTTATAGTTTTCCTTAAATGACATTAAAACTACATTAACAATTGGATAAAGTGTAAACAACAGAACACCAATGGCAAATGGTGCTAAATAAAAATATGGTTCTATCTTTCTGAAAAAAGAAACGCTTTTCTTTTTTCCTGCTGTTTTGGTACTCATGCAAGTCTTTCTCCAGTTTCTGCATCAAACACGAAGACGCCGCGTTTCTTGAGTCCAACTGTTACTTTTTGTTCTTTGCCAAAGCTCTTTTCTGCAGGAATATATGCTCTTACTTTGTAGTCGCCCAGACTTACATAAGCCAGCACTTCTTTACCCATAACGTAAGTTTCTACTACTGTACCTTCAGCATTCTTCATCCCTTCGTCAACAACAATGGATTCAGCGCGCATAGACAGGATCACTTTGTGACCTTCCTTCAGGTTCTTAGCAGCATCCAGCTCAACAACACATCCACCATCCAGAACAATTGCACCATTCTGAACAACACCATATGTTTTATTGATTGGTGGATTTCCAAGGAAGTCTGCAACGAAGCAGTTTGCTGGTTCATCATACAGTTCCTGAGGACGAGCAACCTGCTGCAAAAATCCATCCTTCATCAGAACGATATGGTCAGAAATAGACATTGCTTCTTCTTGGTCATGTGTAACGAAAATGGTAGTAACCTGAGTCTCCTGCTGAATACGACGAATTTCTTCACGCATTTCAATACGCAGACGAGCATCTAGGTTTGACAGAGGTTCATCCAGAAGCAGTACTCGAGGATTCTTAATCAGCGCACGTGCAATCGCAACACGCTGCTGCTGACCACCAGACAGCTGCTTAGGCTTACGATCCAGTAGCATATCAACATGAACCAGCTTAGCCATTTCTTTTGCTTTTGCTTCACGTTCTTCTTTCTTTACTTTCTTGATTTCAAGCGGGAATGCGATGTTTTCAAGAACAGTCATATGTGGATACAATGCATAGTTCTGGAATACCAGACCTACACCGCGCTTTTCAGGCGCTACATCTGTCACATCATCTTCATCAAAGTAAATCTTACCAGTTGAGGATGGAAGGATGCCTGAAATCATGTTCAGCATTGTACTCTTACCACATCCAGAAGGACCTAACAGAGCAATCAGTTCACCAGATTCAATAACAGCACTAAAATCATTGACAGCGATAGTAGAACCAAAATCTTTGGTCAGGTGATCAATAGTAATCTTCATAAGAAATCTCCCCTTTTATTTCAACATTTCTGTCTAAGGTGTACCCTCAGTATCGTTCATTTCCATACCCAGCATAGCAGCCATAGTTGAAGCTTCATTCATCATACTTCCGCGTTCAATCACAACCCCCTGTTTTACATTTTTACCACAGGCAATGAATGTTGTGGTTTCATCTGAGCTTGGTAAATGACCATGCGAAGCAGCATTGCTATGCCATCCTGGTCTTAAATACTCCTTGAACAAATCTCTTCCGGAAAGAGTGCTTCCGAAAGACATTGGCTCTTTGCCCTCAATAACAAAGTCAATGTGTTCATTCACAAGCCCGAATTGTTCTTCAGCTTCTTCTTTCGTAAAGACATATCCAATATTGTAAACTGGATTGTTTTTGCATTCCATAAGGAAGTCATAAACTCTTTTTCTTAATACTTCATCATTCTGATCGCGTAGTTCAATCCACGCAGACAATGCAGCAGAATGACAGTAGGCATCCCATGAAATTAATTTGCCATTTTCATCAGTTGTAATATATCCATTTTCTTTCAGCAGTAAATTGAAGTTCAAAATACGTGATACTTCCTGCTGGCCATGGTCTCCCAAAATAACGATGTTTGTGTCTTCTAAATCACCAAATTTTTCAATTGCTTCTAAAAGTCGCCCAAGTTCTCTATCATGAATACGCAATTGTTTTTCAACGTGTTCGTTTTTCAAACCTGTAATATGGTGTACAGTATCCAAATCACACATTTTTACCAGCATAACATCTGGCTGACCATAATCTTCCAGAATATCAATTGCAAGACTCATTGTATACAAATCTAAACTGCGATCTTCCCCAATCAAATGATGTTTATATTTCCAATAATATCGATCCAAAAGTTCCTGAGTTGCATTATTCACCAGAAATTGATATGGATTATCCCCTGAATAGCTGATAGGAACGATCATCGGCATATTCAAGTCAATGTCTGCACCTCCAGATACTGGCCAGCTAAGTGAACAAGTTTTCTTTCCATAGTCATGGGCCACATCCATCAGTGTACGGCACTGAAGCTGTGATCTAAGTGAATACCAAGGTGCAAATTCATTTTCAATTTCAACAATTTCATTATGCGGAACGCCATGTCCTTTAACCGTTCTACCTGTTAAAATCGAACAATGACATGGATAAGTTAATGACGGATAAACTGGTTCTACATGCTTTACATAACTTCCATTTTCAATGATTTTACTGAAATTAGGCAAAGTTTTCATATATTCAATATCGCATGTACAAAGTGCATCCAAACAGAACACAAGCAATTTACTCATAATAGTTTCCTTTCGTAATCTCCTGTCGTTTCATCTAGAAATAGTATTTTGTATACCTCATTATTCTATGCAATGACCAGCATACAAAATATAGAGATATATTTTAGATTAAGAGCCGAGATAACAATAAACCCCGGCTCTTTAAATGCATTATTTATTCATTCATTGCAGCTTCAGAATTCTTTGCTGCTGTAGCTAATGCAGTTGCAGCATCGTATCCTTCAGCAAGAACACCAGAGAATGCTGTGTGCAGTTCTTCACGCATGATGTCTCCACCTGTGAATGTAGGAGGAACCAGACCATTTGGAAGCTGCTTACCGAGAGCAATCAAAGCGATATCCTGTGATACATATTCCTGATATTCAGTCAGTTCCTGAACAGCATAGTAAGGTGAATATGCATTCAGAACCTTTGCCCAACGACCATCCTGTTCGATGAAGTATGCAACAAAGTCAGCAATTGCCTGATTAGTAGCTTCACTGTCAGTTTTGAATGCGATAGCTGAACGATTCCAGTTAACAACTTCTACGGATTCTTCATCGATAACTGGAACAGTTGTTACAGCCAGTTCCCAACCATTTTCTTCTGGATAGAGATAAGGCAGACCAGCAGATGAACCCATATATGCACCAACCAGCTGAGAGTTAATATCACCTGAAGTATAACCATCAGCAGCCTGAGCCTTCAGCTGGAAATAACCTTCACGAACACCTTCTGCCCAGTAATTCATCCATTCAACAGTCTTTTCATCGTTCCAGAGAACTTTGTTGTTTTCCAGATCTACATAAGCTCCATCATGAGATTGATAAATGAAAATCTGCGCAAGGTCAGTCAGTTTACCATCACATCCGAAACCAACGATACCCAGTTCATCATGAATTTTCTTAGAAGCAACTTTCAAATCTTCCCAAGTTCTAGGTTCAGACAGTCCCAGAGAATCATAGATTGTCTTGTTGTAGAACAAAACTGGTCCAGTTGTCTGGATTGGAGCTGTATAAACTTTACCATCTTCAAATGCGCTTGCTTCTTCAACATAGCCAGCTGGGCAGATGTCAGCAAGTTTGAAATCCCAGTAGTCTTCCAAAGGAAGCAACAAATCATAGCCTTCAAAGCTCTTTGCGAATGAAGTGTACTGGAAAATCAGCTGAGGACCAACACCATTAGTTACGGCGTTTGTTACTGTACCATTGAAATCATTTGAATCATAACCACCATGAACTTTAATTGTAACACCTTCATGTGCTGCCATAAATTCATTTGCCAGATCATTCAGCAACTGTTCCTGATCTTTAGTAAATGTGTGCCAGATAGCGAATTCTACTTTTTCAGGTTCGTTATCAGCAGGAGTGTCTGTACCGCCATTGCCAGTTCCGCATGCAGCCATACCAAGAACCAGAACGAGGGCCAGAACAAGTTTGAATAACTTTTTCATTTTGAGTCTTCCTTTCCCTTACGCTTTTTGCGTATTCATGGGTATATTATAAACCATTTCATAAGTGATTTGAAGATATCTTTTTTAAGTCTGTGTAAATTTTATCAGCAAACCACAGAATAAATCATAATTAATTAAACATTTTTATCGCTTGTAATCGTTTTCATTTATCAAAAATCAAGGATTATCTCTAAATAAATGGTCTTCTATCCAAAACCAGCTTCAATGGAACATCACTCACAATTTCTCCTGGCAAAAAGGACTGAAGCTCTGCCAACGCACAAATGCATCCAAACAGCGTATGCATATCATTGAGTCCATCATGTGTTTTATAATCTAGTGAAAGCAGCCATTCAATATAATCTTTCGCAAACTCACGAACAATCTGCTTGCATTCATCAAAACGATAATGGCACTGGCGCACAGAGCGAGTGATGCAGTACGTCCAGTCAATTTCCGCAAAAGAGACTGCTCTTCCAAGTCTTTCCCAGGATTTGCTCTGATATATTTCAAGACAAGTATCAATCATTTTTTCTGGATAGCGAATTGGCATATGAGCA
>JAFQKG010000141.1 GCA_017397025.1 Erysipelotrichaceae bacterium
CAAAGCATCATACAGCTCTTCTGTTACAAATGGCATAAATGGATGCAGCATCTTGATGATTGCCTTTAAGACAGTATAAAGTGTTGACTGAGCAGCTTTCTTGATAGCTTCATCTGTTGAATTCAATGAAGATTTAGAAAGTTCAATGTACCAGCTGCAGAAATCATCCCAAACAAATCGTTCAAGTTCATTTCCAACCATGGCGAATTCATAACGATCCATATTGACATTAATGTGCGACAATGTCTCATTCAAACGATGAAGAATCCATGTATCAGTGATAGACAATTGTGAAAGATCTACATCATTGTCACAGAAACCTTCAGGCAGATTCATCATAACAAAACGAGAAGCATTCCAAATTTTGTTGATAAAGTTCCAAGCCGCTTCTACTTTTGCAGGAATATAGCGCATGTCCTGACCAGGTGTAGAATTTGTCGTCAAGAAGAAACGCAGTGCATCGACACCATACTGATCAATGACATCCATTGGATCAATACCATTTCCTAAAGACTTTGACATTTTACGTCCCTGTTCATCACGAATCAGACCATGAATCAAGCAATCTTTAAATGGACGCTTTCCAGTGAAGTGAAGACCTTGGAATGTCATACGGTTAACCCAGAACGGAATAATATCATACCCTGTTACTAGGCAGTCATTGGAATAATAGCGCTTAAAATCTTCAGTTTCTTCAGGCCATCCCAATGTAGAGAAAGGCCAGAGTGCACTTGAGAACCAAGTATCCAGAACATCTTCGTCCTGCTTCCATCCTTCTCCTTCAGGCGCCTCCATACCAACATAGACTTCTTCACCGCGATACCATGCTGGAATACGATGTCCCCACCACAGCTGACGAGAAATGCACCAGTCATAAGTAATTTCCATCCAGTGATTCATAATCTTTTCAAAACGCTCAGGCACAAAATGTACCTTTGAGTCAGCGTTTTTCTGATTTTCCAGGACAGCATCTGCCAGTGGGCGCATTTTAACGAACCACTGAGCTGAAAGATAAGGTTCGATCTGAGCGCCGCTTCGCTGTGAATGGCCAACATTGTGAACCATTTCTTCAACAGAAACAAGAATACCTGAAGCTTCAAGATCTTTGACTAATGCTTCACGGCATTCATAACGGTCCATGCCACAGTATTTGCCAGCATTCTCATTCATGGTTGCATTTGGATTCATGCAGCAAACACGAGGCAAGTTATGACGATTGCCAACTTCAAAGTCATTTGGATCATGTGCTGGTGTGATTTTAACAACACCAGTACCGAATTCAGGATCTGCATGATAATCTGCAACTACTGGAATTGGCTTGTTGACGATTGGAAGAATAACATTTTTTCCAATATATTTCTGATAGCGTTCATCTTTTGGATTCACGGCAACACCTGTATCTCCGAACATTGTTTCTGGACGAGTTGTTGCAACTTCAAGATACTCAGTATCACTGCCTTCCAGATAATAACGCATATGATAGAAAGCACCCTTATCATCCTGATAAGTAACTTCTTCATTGGAAAGTGCTGTCATCTGAACTGGGTCCCAGTTGATGATTCTTTCTCCACGATAAATCAAACCCTGTTCATACAGTTTGACAAACACTGTACGTACAGCATGATTCAAGCCTTCATCAAGCGTAAAACGTTCACGAGTATAGTCCAAAGAAAGACCCATTTTAGCCCACTGCTGATGAATGTTTTCAGCATATTCTTCTTTCCATGCCCAAGCATGCTTCAACCATTCTTCTCTATCCATTGAACGAGGGTCAAATCCCTGTTCTCTTAAACGTGCATCAACCTTAGCCTGTGTTGCAATTCCAGCATGGTCCATTCCTGGAAGCCACAGCATATCATATCCCTGCATTCTTTTGTAACGTGAAATAATATCCTGCAATGTTGTATCCCAAGCATGTCCAAGATGAAGTTTTCCTGTAACATTTGGTGGTGGAATGACAATGGTATAAGGCTGTTTAGATTTGTCTCCAGCAGTGAAATAACCTTTGTCAACCCAGGTCTGATACTTGCCATGTTCAACGTCTTTGTGCTGATATTTTCCAGCAAGTTCTTTTTTCATAACTATTCCTCCTATTCATAAAAAAACGCCCTGTATAAGGACGTAAAAATCAACGCGGTACCACCTTAATTCATATTCAATTGAATATGCACTCAAGCCTTTAACGCAGAACTGCGGGTTTTTCTACTTTCTTCAAAAAACCAGCTCCAAGGTGACTGCTTCTAGTGCATTCGGTTCTGTTTCACCTTCCCAGAACTCTCTACCTGTCACTGCATTAGAATTTTTCCTTCTCATCGCCGATGCATTCATTATAGAAAAATGA
>JAFQKG010000142.1 GCA_017397025.1 Erysipelotrichaceae bacterium
ACATTAGCATGATTCCCTAGTAAAATTAGCACAAAACCATAAAAGCATCTGAAATTTCATATTCGTTTCTGCAAACATCATTCGATTTGTTCAGTTAAACTGTATGGGCTTAGCTTACGAGCAGAGAACATCTTTCCTGTACGATACTGGACTTGCAAGAGAAAGACTAGATCATAGCATAGTGCTAAAAAAAATGACGAATTAGTATCATTCGTCACTATCTTGTAAAATATTCATTTCTCTAAGAAACTGTCTACATTCTTCTGCTGTTTTGTATTGATGAACGGTCCATCCCATCTTTTGCGGTACAGCTAAGTTTTCCATTTTATCATCAATAAACAAGCATTCTTCAGGATTCAGCTGATAACGATTTAAAAGAACTTCATAGATTTTCTGGTCTGGCTTGTTGACTTTCTCTGCATAGGAAAGTACCTGATTTTTAAACAATGCAAGTGCAGGAATTCTCTTTTTCAGATTCCAGTAACGCTCAGAAACATTAGAGAGCACATACAAAGAATACCCTCGCTGCTTCAAGTCGATGACAAGCTTTTCCATGGCATCCATTGGATCAATCATTTCATCAAAATGAGCCAGCACCTGATGAATCTGATCAGCAAATTCAGGGCTTCGCTGGACAAAAACAGCTTCTGCTTCTTCAAAGCTCAATGTTCCTTCATCCAGTTTGTCCCACTCTTTTGATCCCATGATCAATTCAGCTAATTCCTTGGCCATGATTTTGTCTTTCGTGATGCGTTCGCATATGACTTCCGGCTGAAAACGAACCAGCACTTGACCCATATCAAAAATTATATTTCTAATCATCTTTTATCACCTGTTTTGTCTTACCTTATTGAATGGGTATTTGTCCATTAGCATCCTGATCATTTGAATAGACTATTGTGAAAGGAGGAATCGCCATGGGAATGCCTCAGCTTTGTAACAGTGGTATCGGCCGCAATGCAGCCATCAATGACGTCATTCAAAGCATCGCATTGGAAGAAGCTGCATTAGCTCATATCCTTAATGCACAAGGAGAAGCTCTGCAGTGGGTTCTAGCACAGCCTTGTCTTACGATTGACGAATTCCAGAAATTCCAGTGCTGTGTTCATACCATGATTGAAGCTGCAGCAAATTTTGAAAGTGCACTTCAAGAAAAAATCTGCTGCTTGTTCAATCGCATCAACGATTAACTTTGATCAGAGTTTTGCGGATGATTTTTTCATCCGCATTTTTATTTTTATCACAAAATGATATAATTCATTCATGTCAGGAGGTACTCACAATGACAATTGTCTTTCAATCTGTACTAATGGGTTCACTTGTGATTCTAACAGCTTGTGCCATTGTTTTTCCCATTTTATTTTTAGTTCAGTTTCATCGCTTCAGAAATGAGTTCAAAGAAGCATTCTTAACCAAAGCAAATCAGGAGAATCATCATGAGCAGTAGAGTAAAGAAGTTTTTATCTTATTATCGTCCTTATCAGAAACTGTTCTGGCAGGATATGGCCTGTGCCTTTACTGTTTCAGCAATCTCATTGATCATTCCAATGATTACTCGCTACATCACCAACACTGTCCTTGCCGATGAACAATCTTTTCAAGTAGAAATCATTATGAAACTTGGGCTTGTGATGATTGTATTGGTTCTGATTGAGTTTGCCTGCAACTATTTCATTACCTACAAAGGTCATGTCATGGGAGCATTGATGGAACATGATATGCGAAATGAACTGTTTGCCCATTATCAGAAACTCTCTTTCAGTTTCTATGATGATCAGAAAACAGGAAAACTAATGAGCCGTCTGACCAATGATCTGTTTTCCCTAACTGAACTATATCACCATGGTCCAGAAGACATTGTCATTTCACTAATTAAAATCTTTGGGGCATTTGTAATTCTTTTGCATGTCAACATCCCACTGACTCTCATCATCTTTACCATCATCCCAATGATGGCTTTCTGTACTTTTTATTTCAATAAGAAGCTTAAAAGAGCCTATCATCTCAACAAACAGAGAGTCGCAGAAATCAATGCCCGCATTGAAGACAATCTATCTGGAATTCGTGTTGTTAAGTCGTTTGCCTCTGAAGAAAATGAACTTAAGAAATTCAACGTTGAAAATAATCGCTATGTTGAATCAAAGTCCAATTCCTACAAATGCATGGCAGGGCTACATTCGAGTGTCTTTCTATTCAGCACAATGATTACCATCGTTGTCATTGTTTTTGGCTCCTTGTTTATTTCTAGCAAGACAATCCTAGTAGGTGATTTAGTGGCCTATCTGCTGTATGTCAGCAATCTTGTTGAACCTGTCAAAAAACTCATCAACTTCACAGAAACTTTCCAGGAAGGAATTACTGGATTTGAACGCTTCATGGATATCTTGGAAATTGAACCAGACATTCAGGATAAACCTGGCGCAGTTGAATTAAATGAGGTTGAAGGAAAAGTTGAATTTGACCATGTTAGTTTTCGCTATAAAGAGCATTTGGACTGGGTGCTGAAAGACATCAATCTAGAGGTAAAACCAGGAGAATATCTGGCTCTGGTTGGAAGCAGCGGTGCGGGAAAAACAACCCTCTGTTCATTGATTCCGCGTTTCTATGAAACAACATCTGGATCTATCAAAATTGATGGCCTTCCAATCACTGAAGTGACATTAAAATCACTGCGCAGAAACATCGGCATTGTACAGCAGGATGTGTACTTATTTTCAGGAAGTGTTATGGACAACATCCGTTATGGAAAACCAGAGGCTACTGATGAAGAAATCATTCTTGCCGCAAAACAAGCAAATGCTCATCAGTTTATCATGGAACTGTCTGAAGGCTATGAAACAGACATTGGTCAAAGAGGTGTCAAACTATCTGGCGGTCAGAAACAAAGACTGTCCATCGCTCGCGTCTTTTTGAAAAATCCACCAATTCTGATTTTTGATGAAGCCACTTCTGCCCTTGACAACGAATCTGAAAAAGTGGTTCAGGACTCTTTGGAAGCACTGGCAGAAAACCGTACAACCTTTGTCATCGCTCATCGTCTGAGTACAATTCGCAATGCTGACCGCATTGTTGTACTGTCTGAAGAGGGCATTGAAGAAACTGGAACACACACAGAACTTCTTGAAAAAAATGGTACATATGCTGCTTTGTATAACATGCAGTTTACAAGATAGTTACGAATTTTTTGAAAAATTCGTCATTTTTCATAGCTTTAGCTATGACCTAGTCTTTATCTTGCAAGACCAGTATCTTACAGATAGTCTGCTTCCTGCTCGTAAGCTTTGATCGAAACAGCTTTTCTGTAAGAATAAAATTGTTAGAAATCACCCCAAGTTCATCCTGCCTCAAAGCTATCCATCCTCTAGTCGATAGAATCCAGTACAGGTTGGAATGATTTCTTTTGTGCTTTGTTTAAACTACATCAATGTATCCACATCCTCTGCGTGCAATCACATATGATGCTGCCATGTGGATACTGCATCCCATGGACTTCATGTATTTATTTCTTGCAATCCTGCTTGTATAGGCAGGATTGATTTCTTTATAGGCAGCTTTCTCTTTTCTGCA
>JAFQKG010000143.1 GCA_017397025.1 Erysipelotrichaceae bacterium
AAAGAAGAAGCTTCAAGCATACATTCTACTATTCAATTTAGTATACCGATATGCCAAGAAGCTTCTTCTTATTAAGTGGTTATATCTTACCATAAACTTTACTTTTTTTCAAGTTGACAATCTGTTTTCATGACTTTTCATTGTTTCGGGAGAACTATTAAACAAAAAAAAGCTCTTGAAAGCTTTTAAAAAAACATATGTTCAACAAAGATTTTCAATCCAATTCCAACAAGAATCAAACCACCTGCAAGTGTCGCTTTAGTTGAAAGAAGTTCACCAAACTTCTTACCTAAGGCGCCGCCAAACAAACAACACACCGTTGTCACAAGCGTAATGAAGGCTGCTGCTGTAAAAATGTTGACATTGAGTGCTGCAAGAGAAATACCGACTGCCAAGGCATCAATGCTGGTAGCAATGGCCTGCATGATCAAAAGACGAAACGTAAAAGTTCTTTCAGCATCTTTGATCTCATCAGATGGATTTCTAAGTTCCTCTAAGGACTCCTTGACCATCTTTCCGCCAATAAAGCCCAAAAGAATCAACGCCAGCCAGTGATCTACAGCTGTGATCATCTCTGCAAAAGCTCTGCCTCCAAGATAGCCTAGCGCTGGCATCAGTCCCTGAAAAACACCAAAGGCAATTGCAGCTGAAATCACCTGTTTTCGATGATACTGTTTATAACTCATGCCATTGGATACGGACACCGCAAAAGCGTCCATGGAAAGTCCAACTGCCAAAAGCAACAAAGTAAGCAAATCCATACATCAACCTCCAAAATAAAAGACTCAGGGAACATGCAAAACAGATGCTCCTTGAGTCTTGTTCATTAAGTGAAACCAGGAATTTCTTCCAGGATGTTGATTTCACACATCTTTCGATGCAAACTACTCCCTCAACGATGGGTATATTTTAACAGAACTTTCAGTCCTTGACAACCGCAATTTTATCTCGAGTAATGTCAGAAATCGTCGCACAGCCGCTCATCAGCATGACATCCATCAGTTCTTTTCGGATGTTTTCAAAATAATCCGCAACTCCCTGAGCACCATCGGCAATCGCAGCCAGTGAAACTGGACGTCCAATCAGAACTCCATCTGCCCCCAGTGCCAGTGCCTTGAAGACATCATGTCCGCTTCTAAAACCTCCATCCACTAAGATGGTCACAGAACCTTCCAGTGCCTGAGCAATTTCATCCAGTACTTCGATGGTTGAAAGGGTTTCGTCCAATACTCGTCCTCCATGATTTGAAACGACGATGGCATCTGCCCCTGCTTCTTTTGCGCGCAGTGCAGATTCAACACTCATGATTCCTTTGACAATCAAAGGAACTCTCAGAGCTTCCTTGAGTTCTTTAAGTGCTGCAGTGCTTTTGGTTTCTACTGGAATTTCACTGTTTCTTAACAGCGGCAAGCCTGCTGAATCAATGTCAGTGGCCAGCGCCAGCACATTGGATTGATTGACATATTCTAAACGAAGATCAATCCCTTCTTTGACCCATGGCTTCATCGTACAGATACCCAAACCATTTCTTTCATCAATCATTTTTAGTGGACCAGTGAACATTTCAATGAATTTTCCATCTCCAGTAAAACCAATCGTCTTTGCCTGAATGCAGCCATCCAAAATATCTGCAGTGTATTGCGTATCTGTGATCTCAGCACCAAAATTGTTAGTAATACCTGCAATCGGTGCAGCGTACACAGGCAAAGATACCTTATTGCCAAACAGCTCACTGGATGTATCGGGTGTGATTGCTCCGCAGGTAACATCCATTCTGATCTTCACTTTCTTAAGCTGTTCAACATTGCGCACAAAACTGCTTCCTGTCCCTTTTCCTCCTACTCCTGGAATTTCGCCTTTGCAAGCTAATCCATTACAGATTGGACAAACGCGGCATTTGGTGACTTTTGCTTTGGCAAGCTGTTTGAGTTCATTCATTGTTTTCATAAGTACCTCTTTCTAAACAAGAACTTTTAATGTCTGACGATAGGCTTTCATTAAAGACTCAATGTCATACAAATCGCTGATGGCCATGATGTTGAGCACAATCAAAGCACAGGCTCTGGCATCACTGGCAGCATCATGGTGGTTCAGTTCAATTCCAAAATAATCAGCTACTGTGTTCAGACGATGGCGTGCAAGCTGAGGAACAGCACTTCTAGACAAGCGCACTGTACAGAAATACGGATTCTTAGGAAGCTTTATCTGATAGTACTGACATAATGAACGCAGAACTTTCATATCAAATTCAGCATTGTGTGCACAAAGCACTGCACCTTCCATTGATTGTTTTAATCGCTGATAGATTTCTGGAAAATTTGGGGCATCTTCTACCATTTCTTTAGTGATGCCATGAATCAAAATATTGTGAATCGAAAAATCATCTGCTTCTTTGGGTGGACGAATCAATGTGCTCCACGATTCAAGAAGTACACCCTCTTCAATCACAGTGACACCAATGCTGCACGCACTCAAGGATGAAGCATTGGCTGTTTCAAAATCAATCGCACATAGCTTAGTCATGACGGATATGCTCCAGGGCTTTCGCAAAAATATCTTCAATGTGTGCATCATTAAGTGAATAATACACAACTTTCCCTGTCTTTCTATAACGAATCAAACGCGTCTTTTTCAAAGATGAGAGCTGATGGGACACTGCAGAATGACTCATGTTCAAAAGTGCAGCCAGATCACCAACGCACATTTCGCTTTCAAACAAAGCTTTCAGTATTTTCAAACGAGTTGGATCTGCAAACATCTTAAACAGCAGCGACAAATCTGCAAACTCATCTGGATTCAGCATTTTTTTCTGTACCATTTCCACAACATCTGCATGGAGAATCAATTCATCTTTCATCATACACTCACTTTCCGGCAAATGGCTTCAAATCATCCGGAAGTGAAGCTACTGCACATTGTTTCTGATTGGTAAATGGTGTTGCCCATTCCAGTTTCCAGGCACAAAGCCCCATGGATTGAATTTCTTTACGGGCAGCACCATACAGTTCATCATTGATGATGGGCAGATTCAATGAAGAAACATGCAAACGAATCTGGTGGGTTCTTCCTGTATCAAGCACACACTCAAGCACACTGAGATTGTATTCAGGAATTCTTTTCAGTGTACGAATGTGCGTCAAAGCCGGCTTTCCTGTTTTAGACACTCTCATCTTTCCATTTTCATGACGGTCTTTTCCAATCGCAAGCTGAACATCTTTCGTTTTAAAAGAGGCAAGTCCCTGCACAAAGGCCAGATAAATACGATGAATGTCTTTCCTTTCCATCGCTGCATCAAAATAGGGCTGAATCCATCTGCTTTTGCAGTACATGACACATCCACTGGTCTGTTTATCCAGACGATGCACTGGACGAACCGCATGTTTTTGATGAGTCCTGCGATAATACTCAGCTACCTGATTGTTCAATGTCCCCTGCTTGTTTTTGTCATCTTCATGGATGATGATTCCACCAGGTTTATTCACTACCAGCACAAAGTCATCTTCATAAAGCACTTCTGCAGCCACAGGAGCACAGGCAAAATCAATCTCTTCTTCCTCAAACAAAAGAAGTGACAGTTTTTTCCCTTTCATGTTCTGTTTAACCATGAATCTATTTCCATCCAGAAGTGCCTTCTTTTCTTGAATCATCTGATTCATTCTCTTTACTGGAAGATGCCATTTTTCAAGAAACTGCTCAACAGTGCAGTCTTCTTCGCATTCAATATGACACCACTTTTCTTCAATCATCATTTTCATATCCCTATTATATAACAAAATTCACCCTTTCGGGTGAATGATTTCAACGTGATATTCTTTCAGCCATTCATTGATCTGCAGAAAATAAGCCATTGTCTGAGGTCCTGTCATCAGCTGGCCATACCATGGTTTAGGTTCATCACTTTCAATCAGTTCCATAAGCTTTTCTTTTCGAAGTATTTCATGAATTGGACTGCTTTCATCATCAATCACTTTCTTTAATTCTGTTTTGATCATGTCACGATATTCAGGATGATGTGTTTTAGGATAAGGCGATTTCTTTCTCCACGCAACTTCTTCAGGAAGTTCATTTTCAAATGCCTTTCTTAAAAGAAACTTTTCTGTCTCATTCTGAAATTTCATCGACCAAGGAATCTGATACAATGCTTCCACAATTCTGACATCACAGAAAGGAACACGGACAATCATCTCCCATCTGCGGGCCATTCTTTCTGCACGATCAGCTAAAGTACTCATGAACCAATCCAGATTCAGTTTCATCAGCTGTTTCATCTGTTTTTCCTCTTCTGGACAATCTTTTCTAAAACTCAGCTGTCTTAACGACTGCTGAATTCTTTTTCTCACAAACTCTTCTGGATCTTCATTCACAAATTCTTCTTTCAAATAAGAAGAGCGTTCCTTGACATTGTTGGCCCATGGAAACTGATCCAGTGTTCTTAGATGAGGCTTTGTGTACCATGGATATCCGCCAAAGATTTCATCTGAACATTCTCCTGAAAGCACAACGCTCTCACCTTTTTCCTTCATCTTTTTCAGAAAACAAAACAATGAACTATCCACATCTGCCATAGAAGGCATATCTCTGGCAATCATTGCCTCTTTGAGATATTCTATCAGTTCTTCATGATTCAGTATAATTTCCTGTGCATCAAGATTGTAGCGCTTGACCATCAAATCAATGTAGTCCTGATCACGATTGGGCTGAAAGAAAGTTGGCTTAAAATAGCGATGCTGCTCCTTATAATCAACACTATAGGTTTTTAGCGGCGATTTTACTTGCTGCATCTGGGCACAAACAATGCTTGAATCCAGTCCACCGCTGAGCATAGCACACACATTTCCCTTAGATTGTCTAAGTATGGCATCTTTCAAAAGATCATGCACAATCTGTACCGTTTCTTCTTCATTGTGATTCCACACTTCATCCTGAAGTGAAAAATAGCGAATCATCTCAACACCATTTTTAGTCACAATCATACGATGCCCTGGCTTGATTTCTTCAATATCTTTAAAATACGTTTTCCCAGGTGTTCTTCCAGGACCAATGCAGATCAGTTCCATGAGTTCTTCAGCTCCTGCACATGCTTTGATGTCAGGATGCTTCAAAAGTGCTCTGATCAAAGAAGCAAAGACAAGTCCATCTTCCCTTAAGCTGTAAAACAATGGTCTTAGACCCATTGGATCTCTTGCCAGCAAACACATTTCATTGACTTCATCCACAATCACAACAGAAAAACTTCCATTGATCTTAGAAACAAATTCTTCATGAAAAGAAAGATAAAGCTTCAATAAAACTTCTTCAGGACGATCACTTTCTACAGGATGTCCTTTCTTCAAACACATGGATTTCAGTTCATCCTGATTGTACAATTCACCATCAAACAGCAATGCAATTTCTTTGCCATGAACCTGTATTTTCTCAATCTTTGTCTCGGATGCCATGACTTGTCCTTCTTTTTTCAGTACATCAAAGGATGCTTCTGGATGAAGAGCTTCACATATCTTTACTATATGCTCATGCGACTTTGTGATTTTGCATCGGCTTAGCTCACCTGCAAAACTGCTCATTTTACTATCACCTCTGCATCAGTATATTCATAAGAAAAAGAAAATAGACCTAAGCAGGTCTATTCTACTGAAAAGAGAACAGCATAAGTTTCCCCATATTCGCCATTTTGGAAATATTCTTTAAAGCTGATGCTGTAATTCGAAGAATCTTCCGGCACTTCATAATAAAGCAAGCCGATCACAGTCTTATCTGCAGGCAGCATGTACTTGCAGGCAAGCTGACGCTCAGACAGTGGAACATCCGAATGAGGCTGATTTACAAACAGTTCATCTTCTGGACAAGTGCTGATTGGCCATCCATAGGCGCTTTCTGAATCATCTCCCCATTGAATCTGAAAATCTGTATCCATCATAGGAATCGGTTCATCCATGACATTGTGAATCATGACTTCTACAGCCAATACTTTCATGCCATGATCAATGACATAATTCTGAAGCTGACTTAGCACCTTTGCATCTGCTACCGTCCATTCAAAAAAGGATGTCGTAAGCGTTTCATCCATACCCGCCGTTAACGTCTGCATCTGCACTTCAGGTTCTTTTGGCATTTCATTCATTGATAAAGACTCTTCATTAGGAGCTGAAGATCCGCAGGCACTCATGAGAAAAAGACAGCACACCATCATTAACCATCGTTTCATCTGCATCACCGTCCTGAAATCCTGTCTTCATTTTATCATTCTGAGGATTCACTGACAACAATCCACTCTTCAAAATATCGCTGAGTGAGTCTTTCAAGCGACCATGTCGCATTGGCAGGACTGGTCGATGGCATCAATACCACCGGAACAGGAAGATGAGGATACGCTTTTCGAATGATTTTTTCTGCAGTTTTTCCATTCACAAGAATTTTCTCAATGGAGCTATCCTTCAAGATAGAAGGCAAATCTGAAGCAACAACATCTCGAATCGAAGCATCACTGGATCCAATCACACTGCAGCTTTCAATCGCATCCCATAATGCAATCTTATGACGAATCAGAAAGTCTTGCTTTTGCTTGATATCAGCAGGCACATCATCGCAGACGACATTGGCCATCACTTTCCAGAAGCGATTTTGCGGATGACCATAATAAAAATCATTTTCTCTGCTTTTGACTGATGGAAAACTTCCCAAAATCAAAATTCTAGAATCCTTCTGTACAAAAGGACCAAATGGATGTTTTACAGCAATACGGTTCATTGTCTTTTCTCCTGTCAGCTTGTTTCCAATACTTTAATGATATATAATATTACCATGATTTACCAGCTTCATTGATTAGGGGGAAAAACAAAATGAAAAAACAAATCTCTGATCGTTCATTCAAGATCATCAGAAAAATGCAGCAGAATGAATTGACGGAAAGTGTCATCTATGAAGAAATTGCCGCATTTGCCAAAGGGGAACAAAACAAACAGACGCTGCTTCGTCTTTCGAAAGAAGAAAAAGCTCATTATGAAATCTGGAAAAGCTACACCCAAACTGAACTGAAACCAGAATCGTGGAAAATTCTGAAATTTAAACTTCTAGCTAGAATTCTAGGATTTACTTTCGCTGTCAAGCTGATGGAAAACGGTGAGGATGCAGCTCAGGATGAATATGCACTCTTAGCCAGTGAAATAGAAGAAAGCATTCAAATCCGCAAACAGGAAGAAGAACATGAAAAAGCACTGCTTGAAATGTTGGATGAAGAACGTCTTCAATATGTAGGAAGCATGGTGCTTGGACTCAATGATGCCTTGGTCGAACTGACAGGATCTTTGGCAGGATTTACTTTTGCCATGCAGAACACTCGTCTGATTGCCCTCTCTGGACTGATCATTGGCATCTCAGCCACCTTCTCCATGGCCTCCAGTGAATTTCTGGCAGCACGAAGTGAAGGCAGAAGTGATGCATTAAAATCCTGCACGTACACAGGAGTTGCCTATCTCATCACAGTTGTCCTGCTGGTGCTTCCATATCTTCTTTTAGGAAATGAAAGTTATCTACTGGCACTGGGATGCATGCTGATGGTTGTTATTCTGATTATTGCAGGCTTTACTTATTACACGTCAGTTGCCATGGACCAGCCATTTAAATCCAGATTTATGGAAATGGCAACCATCAGTGTCAGTGTTGCCGTCATCTCATTTGTTGTCGGTATTCTCGCTAAAATGTTCTTAGGAGTTGACCTATAAAAACGAAAACGCAGGGCACTGCGTTTTTTATTAGATTCATCAGTTCATCTTGTGAGATCAAAGGTGAGATAATCCTTTCAAGTCTGGATATTTTTATTATTGCACATGCATCACTGTATTCAATAAATTCAGAATACTGCTGTATTCGTCTATGATACATTATACTCAGTTCCTCACTCACTTTGCGAAATGCACGTTCTTTGGTAATCTCAATAACATTGTCTTTTTTTCGAATTGCTCAGCATAAAGTACAACTTCCTCATCGTGCATTCCTTTACCATTCATCACTTATTATTCCCCTTAATTCTCGTAACAATCCGTGTGAGCAAGCAGATAGATTATTCATTGTTCGCATCATAGCTTTTTGCTGAACTCATACACTTTAATTAATAAAACAATACAAACAACTAATCTTTTCTTCCTATTATTTTTGCTTTGTAAAACCAAAAAGTGCAGGAATATGTCCCGCACCAGAGTAGGTATTTCATCTTTTCATGATACTTTAGTTTTCATTCCGTATCCATTATGGTCAATCTCAACCTTGATCTATTTCTTGCATAAAAGATACGCACATACCTTTGACACTTATTTTCTCTTTAAAAGCACGATGGTTTCCACATGTGGCGTATGAGGGAACATATCTAATGGCTGAATGGATTTTACCTCATAGATGTCACACAGCACATGAAGATTTTTTGCTAAAGTTGCAGGGTTGCAGGAAACATAAACAATCTGATCTGGCTTTGCCTTCAAAATAGCCTCCAGCATGTTTTCATCCAATCCTGAACGCGGAGGATCTACAATCAAAGCATCTATTTTTTCTTTGGCTGCAATTTTCTTCATTTCTTTTGCAGCATCGCCGCAGACAAACTGAAGATGTTTGATTCGATTCAGACGAGCATTTTCTTTTGCGTTACCTATAGCATCCTTTACCACTTCAATCCCAATCCCCTTCTTGAATTGAGCATGAGATGCAATGGACATCAATCCAACACCGCAATAAGCCTCTACAAGTGTTTCGCATGGTTCAATCAAAGAAGCTACAGTGTTGACCATCACTTCTGCTTGAGCTGTATTCAGCTGGAAAAAAGAAGCTGGTGACAATTTCAGCTTGTAGCCGCACACATCAATGACCATATTCTCATAACCGCCAAGATGAATCCATTCTTTTCCAAACAGTTCATGACTCTTTCGTTGGTCCTGAATGTTTTGTGTCAAAGAATTCAAAGTTTCAATCTTCAGCAAATCTTCAATGCATTCTTTTGTAAGCTTCATGCGTCCACTGACAAGACAGCATTGAGTTTTGTTTTGAATCCTTCTGAGTACCAGGTTTTTTAAACCTGGTGTTTTTTTATCTTCGGCTTTGATGTGATGACGATTGAGCACTTCCAAAACCTGTGCTCTTGTCCTTTCTAACAAAGGATCATGAATCAAGCACTTTTCAATCGGGACAAACTGATTGCCGCCTTCCTGATAAAGTCCACAGACAATTTTTCCATCCACATTTTTGAGCGGCATTTTGCACTGATTTCGATATCCGGTTCTTTTTGGCGAACGAAGCAGACGATTGACTTTTGATTCACTGATTTTGGCATATTTCCAAAGAGCTTCTTTCAACAAATCCTGTTTGATTTTCAGCTGCCAGGTTTCATCCATCATCATGAGAGAACATCCTCCGCATTTTTCTGCGTAAGGACAAGCTGGATCAACTCGATGAACA
>JAFQKG010000144.1 GCA_017397025.1 Erysipelotrichaceae bacterium
AAAGAAGAAGCTTCAAGCATACATTCTACTATTCAATTTAGTATACCGATATGCCAAGAAGCTTCTTCTTATTAAGTGGTTATATCTTACCATAAACTTTACTTTTTTTCAAGTTGACAATCTGTTTTCATGACTTTTCATAGGTGTGAGAGAACTTTCCTGGTATTAAATAAAAAAGCAGATCAAACTGACCTGCTTTTCCATGTTAATGAGTCTTGTTGTACTCTTCCAGTTCAGCCACTGCTTTTTTGATCATTTCTGCAGTCACTTTGTATGGAACATGTTCAAGCTCTTTATTCACTACAGTGATTGCAAGAATATCTTCCATTGGATCATCGGCATCGATTTCAAGGTCAGCCAGTTTTGTTGGCAGCTTGATTTCTTTATAGAACTTGTAAGCCAGTTCAAAATCCTCTTTCTGGTTGTCCATCAAAAGCTGAAGCAGTGCACCATAGGAAACCACTTCACCATGATAATGATTCTTTTCAATATGAGGACGACATGAGAAACCATAGTTCATCGCATGCGCCAAAGCAGAATTGTAATCTTCACCAACTGTAATTGAAACAGTACCTGTAGAAACAATGATGTTCAAAATCAGCTTTTCAAGTTCAGCAGAAACTTCTCCAGTTTTCTTTACTTCAAGAGCTTTTGCACCTGTTTCAATGATTGGATAGAAGCACATTCTGCTTGTGTTGACGCCAAATTCCTGTTCAAAAGTCAAAACATCACCTCTGGCTGAGAAGGTACATTCGATATACTTTGCCAAAGTATCACCAACACCTGCCCACAGATAAATATCTGGAGAAGCTGCAATAATACCAGTATGAATAAATGAATGAACTGGAGGCTTTGTAAAATTGACAACTTCCTTGAACACTCCACTTTCTTCATACATAACTGATAGCTTTGTCACAGCTGCACAAGTTGATGCAATAGTAGGGAAAGTGAACAAAGGTTTGTTCAGTTTGTCTGCTGCGCATTTTACAGTATCAATGCACTTTCCTCCGCCAATCGCAAACAGCATATCTGCGTTTACAACATTTGGATTGTTCAAAAGCTTTTCTACATTCTCAAAAGAAGCTTCATGTCCATAGCACAGACTTTCTACTACTTCTAATCCAGCCTTTTCAACTGCAGGAAGAAGTTCATCTTTGCTGGCATTCCATGCCTTTTCGCCATAAATCAGTGCACAGGTTTTCCCATACACACCTGCAACAGGACCAATGCTGTCATACGCATCAACCCCGCAGGAAAAATGAGGTAAAAACGTATTCATTATTTGGCCATTTCTTCTACGAATGCACGCAGTTCATCGCACTGGCAGTTTTCTCTGAAGCATGCCAGGAAACGATCAGTCAAAGCAGCTTTTACCAGTTCAGGATCAATTGCCTTCAGACCTTCAAGAACAGGTTTTCCAACAGCAGCCTTCATTTCATTCAGCAATGCAGCATTTCTGTTCTGGCTTTCTTTACGGCCAGGTTCATTTGGATAACCCATACCCTTTGGTGAGCCAAATGCTTTTTCAAAAATTGTATGAATATTCAGTTCTGCACCCCATCCAAAACCTTTTGCATAAGGAATAGACAGTGCATTACCATTGTTGATCTGCAGGAACAGATATGCATCAGATGGTTCAATGCAGTAACCGCAGACAACACCTGGGAATGCATTCAGTGCCATCATAGCACCCTGCCCAGTACCGCAGCCTGTTACGATGAAATCAACAGCGCCAGAGTTCAAAAGCAGGCAAGCCTGAATACCCAGATGCAGATAAGTCAGACGTGGATTTTCTTCAGTGTAAGCTTCAGGAACATCCTGTGCTACCAGCGGTTTTGCCATCCCTGTGTTGTACACTGTGTGGCCCATTGGTCCAACAACATCTTCCAGCTGTGCTAAAACGATGTCATTCTTCCATGCCTGGCTGAATTCGTTTAACAATGCGATTTTCATAATTTTTTCCTCCATGGAGAGTTTTCTCTCTCTTCTTTTTTATTTTACCATTTCAATCAATTATTTGTGAAAAAAGTCCACAAGTTTAAAACGGTAATTTCTTATTTATAAGGTTACTCCCTGCTTAAAGATGGCGATGTCATGATATCCATCTTCTTCTGATTTTGCCTTTTTGCCGCTTGCAGTTTCAAGAACCAGTTCAAACAAATCTTTTCCACATTCATCGATGCTCAAATCTTCAACCGCACGACCTGCATTGAAATCAATCCATTTCTTTTTCTTTTCATACAGTGCTGAATTGGATGAAATCTTTAAAGTAGGGACAGCAGTTGCAAATGGTGTACCACGTCCTGTTGTAAAAAGAACCATCTGACAGCCAGATGCCGCCAGTGCAGTTGATGCAACCAAATCATTTCCTGGTGCACTCAAAAGGTTCAGTCCTGGAACACTGACTCTTTCACCATAGGCAAGCACTCCCTGCACATTAGCTGCACCGCTTTTCTGTGTACAGCCCAGTGATTTGTCTTCCAGTGTAGAGATGCCGCCTTCTTTGTTTCCTGGTGATGGATTTTCATAAATCGTCTGATTGTGATTCATAAAATACTGTTTAAAATCATTGATTAGATGAACTGTCTTATCAAATAGTTCTTCCGTTTCACAGCGATTCATCAAAAGTGTTTCAGCGCCAAACATTTCTGGTACTTCTGTCAAAATCGTTGTTCCTCCGCATTCAATCAGCAAGTCAGAAAAACGTCCAACTGTTGGATTGGCAGTAATTCCACTCAGTCCATCTGAGCCTCCGCACTTCATGCCTACAACTAATTTAGAAGCACTGATTGGCTGACGCTTATCCTGCTTCATCAGCTCAGCCAGTTCCTCAACCTGCTTCAAACATTCTTCAATTTCATCTTCATGCTCTTGGGCAATAAGAAAGCGAACTCTGTCTGTATCCAGATTTTCTGGCAAATGCTTTTTGATTTCTGAGATGTTTGAATTTTCACAGCCCAAGCCAAGTACAACCACACCGCCAGCATTTGGATGAACGATCAAATCTGCAAGAATCTGACGAGTGTTTTCCTGATCATCCCCCATCTGACTACAACCATAAGGATGATTGAAGGCAACAACGGCCTCGACAGATCCTGATACAAGATGCTGAGCTTTTGCCTCAACACGCTTAACAACACTGTTAACGCATCCTACAGTCGGAATAATCCAAATCTCATTGCGAATACCCGCAGTCCCGTTTTTTCTAAGATATCCCATGAACGTTCGTTCATTTTCTTTTTTCGTCTGTTGAAGCTGTGGAACATAACTATATT
>JAFQKG010000145.1 GCA_017397025.1 Erysipelotrichaceae bacterium
CTTCCAGCAGGATCAAATTTGCCTTTCCTTGTTTTCTGTCTTTTCTTTCCATCATATTAAACACCTGCTTTTCTTTACACCTCAATTATACCACTTTATTTGAGCCATAAAAAAAGACCATCGACTTTGTCGATAGTCTGACACCTGATCATAGATCAGGCGTTTTTTCATTTTCAAGCGCAAGGAGTACTGCTCCCTGCACAGCAGAAGAATATGGTTGGCAAATATGACAGCCTATTTCTTTCAATCGTTTTTCAAGCTGCGGAAGCACCCATTTCTGTGCATGAAACAGACCTCCATAATAAGAAACTGGTATTATTTCAGCTGACCATTTCAGCTGATTCTTTACACTTTTTACCATTTCAAATAATTCATCAGCTGCATCTTCATAAATCTTCTGAACAGATTCATCCCCATTATTTGCTGCAGCAAGTGCTATCCTTTGAAATGCTGCCACCTGATCACGATAATCTTTGACTGTTAAAACATAATCAATAAATTCAAAATCTGCTTTCAACTGATACGTCTTTTTCACCAGATGATACAGAGGGCCTTTTTTGATTCGTCCATCTGCCTGCTTAGAAAACACTTGCATGGCCTGTCTTCCAACCCAGTAACATGATCCCTCATCACCAAAAAATTCGTTCCATCCACCTGATCTTGCGAATTCATTTGTCATGCCTTTTCCAATCGCCAAAGACCCTGTCCCGGCTACAAGATGGATACCTTCTTTACCATTCAAAGACCCCGCCCAGCCAACAATCGCATCATTGACGAGTTTTACTTTGGAAGATGGCAAGCATTCTGAAAGCTCCTTTGTCAGTACTTCATCCATGAGTTGATTTTCACCAAAGCAAGGAAGTCCAATACAGATGGCTTCACATCTTTCAACATTCGCCTGTTTCAGACATTCACTAACTCCTTCTGACAAAAGCGAGACAACCCCCTCTTTTCCAATCTCAAGATAAGAACAACCCGTTTTCTCAATCTGTGCCAAAACTTCTTTCTTTTCATTGGCTAAGGCAAATGCAGTTTTTGTACCGCCACCATCAATTCCTAAATAGAACTTCATCTTTATCCCTCTTCTCTACTTCACATGATACAATATCATAGAATGGATTGCCATATTTTCTAATCGAATGCTACAATAGAAAACAGGGAGAGTTTTATGAACATTCTTTATTCTGACAAAGACTTTATCATCTGTATTAAACCTGTTGGACTGGATTCAGAAAAACAAGTTCCAGAGAAATTGAAACAAGTTCTTTCTGGAGATTTTTTTCCTGTTCATCGGCTTGACTTGAATGTTTCTGGGGTTATGGTTTTCGCCAGAAACAAATCATCAGCTGCAGAACTTTCCAAAGCTATTCAAGAAAACAAAATGATCAAAGAATATGTTGCTATGGTTCATGGAGTACCCGAAGAAAGTGGTGACTGGGAAGATTTCTTATATAAAGATTCAAGAAAAAACAAAGTCTTTGTAGTTAAACGCATGCGAAATGGTGTTAAAAAAGCTCGCCTTGAATACAGACGGCTTTCTGAAGGGGACACATCTATTGTCCACATTCGCCTTCATACGGGAAGAAGTCATCAAATACGTGTCCAGTTCTCCAGCAGAGGACATCCTCTTGTTGGCGATCACAAATATGGATCTCGAAGTGTACAGCGGCACCCAATGCTGTATTCTTGTCGAATCTCCTTTCCATTCAAGGGAAAACAGTTCTGCTTCGAATCTTTTCCTGAATGGATGCTTCATCTGAACAATCCTGCTTAACTTCGCTGTTAAGCTCTTTTTTTTCTAAGTAAAAAGTGCTACCATTAGCCTCATAAGAATGGAGTGATTTCTTTGAAAGATTTCTTAAAAAGAAAGGACATCGAATTTTCTTTAAAACGTTACGGTATTGATGCACTCAGTGCCATGGCTCAAGGATTATTCTGCTCACTTCTCATCGGTACAATTCTAAACACATTAGGTAATCAATTTGGAATAGAACTCTTTAAAATGACCATTACAACTGTCAATGAGATCGACTATACAATAGGTTCATTAGCGAGTACAATGAGTGGACCTGCCATGGCTTGTGCAATTGGATATGCACTGCACTGTCCTCCATTAGTTTTGTTTTCTCTAATTCCTGTTGGATTTGCAGCCAATGCGCTAGGAGGTGCCGGAGGTCCGCTTTCTGTTTTCTTCATTGCAATTGCTGCTTCTGAATGCGGTAAGGCAATTTCTAAGGAAACTAAAATTGATATTCTTGTCACACCTCTGGTTACCATTCTTGTTGGAATCCTCTGTTCCATGGCTTTAGCCCCTTGGATTGGCAAGACAGCACTGCAGCTTGGCGAACTGATCAAATTAGCCACTAATCTTCAGCCATTTCTCATGGGAATTCTTGTCTCTGTTCTTGTCGGGATTTCCTTAACACTGCCGATTTCATCTGCTGCAATTTGTGCAGCGTTGAATCTCACAGGTCTTGCAGGAGGAGCCGCTTTAGCCGGATGCTGTTCTCAAATGATAGGTTTTGCCTTCATTTCTTTTAAGGAAAATGGTTTTGGCGGTCTTATTTCACAAGGATTGGGAACTTCTATGCTTCAAATGAGCAATATCATTAAAAACCCAAGAATTTGGATTGCCCCTATCCTTACCTCGGCAGTCACAGGTCCAATCGCAACCTGCATCTTTCATTTAGAAATGAATGGAACTGCCATTTCTTCAGGAATGGGAACATGTGGACTTGTCGGTCAAATTGGAGTATATACAGGCTGGCTGAATGATATCGCATTAGGAATTAAGTCATCTATTACCTTTATGGACTGGACTGGCCTCATCATGATTTCATTTATTCTTCCGGCAATCCTTTGCCCTGTGATTCATGCAGTGGTCAAAAATGCTGGCTGGGTAAAAGATGGAGATTTAAAAATTTAAAAAAGACCATAGCAGCAAAAGCATCACATGATCTCTTGTTGTCTATCGTCTTTTTTTATTATTTTCTTTTTGGCTTTCTCAGCACAATACCAATCGCCATAATCACTGCAAATACAATCAAGTAGAATAAAACAGGGCATGCAAACGTGCCATTTGCCTTTGCGTTCAGATAAGGAGTAATGCCATGTGCATAAACTGCTGCAAAAACCATAAACAGACAGGATACAATCGCAGCACATGGAATCAGATAACGTTTTGTAAAACTCTGATCCTGTTCTTTCATCATCCACTTGATAAAAATAGGAATGTACAAAGCGTAAATGGTTACAATCGGAAGTTCTGAAGAATCAAAATTAAAGATTCCAAACCACCCGCCATCCGTCAAATTAGCACCATAGAAATACAGCAGCCAAGCTGCACAAACCATCAATCCCCAAATAGATGAATTTGTCACCATGTTTGTGCTGCGGTCAATCTGCGAAAACATCTTCGGATTTGGCCCTTCACCTCTGGAAGCAATTGCATACATACTGCGAGTGACTGCAACCATTAATCCATTCAATGTACCTAAGCAGGAAATGACAACGCACACATTCAGCAGCATTCCACCAATACCACCAAAAATATTGGTAAAGGATACTGTTGCCCCCTCTAGCATCAAGACTTCGCTGTTTGCTCCTCCAGCAACTCCAATATAATAGAACACATATGCCGCAACAACCACCAGCGATCCAAGAGTCAGTGCTATAGGCAAATTCTTTTTCGGATCTTTGAGTTCAGCATTGATTGAAGTTGCAACAATCCATCCATCATAAGCAAAAACAGTTGCTACAATTGCTGCAAACAGACCTGCACTAGTTCCGCCGCTGATTTCATTTACAGTATTTGTAAAGTTATAAGTCAATGTTCCATTCATCATTCCCACTATAGTTCCCACAACAGCCAGCGAACAAATTGGGATCAACTTAATCACAGTAGCACTTATTTGGAATTTCCCAGCCAGTTTTGGTGAAAGAGCATTCAAGCAATACGATGCCACTAAGAAAAAACCCGCCAGAACCATCACTTCTGTGGAAGCAGGATTCCACCCAAACAAAGCGCCAAAATATCTTGCAGATACCCATGCCAGTACTGAAGTCATGGCAGGATAATAAATATTCAGTAAAAACCAAGCTAGAAAATACGCATATCGGCTTCCACAAGTCACTTCAGCATAATCTACTACTCCGCTTACTTTTTGATACTTAACGGCCATAGAAGCAAATTGACTTGCACAGGCAATCATTAAACCGCCTGTAATAATCCAAGCCAAAATGCCAAGCGGCATATTTCCACCAGTAGCAACCAGTACATTCTGTGCTTTAAAGAATACCCCTGATCCAATCACTGTCCCAACTACCATGCAAACTGCTGTAGGAAGCCCATATCTTTTTTGAAGTTTATCCATCGTTTTTCTACTAGACACCATTCACTATAGAATTATGTCTATTCCTTTCTATCTTCAGATACCTCATTTTGAATAATAATGAAAAATAACTGAAGTATTTTTTATATTATAGACCATTTGACCTCTTAATAAAATATTTTTTAAAGATTATCTTGATTGCTTCATTTCTCATTTCATTTACAATGTATGGTAAAAAAGATAGAATAATGCTATTGAGGAGCATGATAGACATGAAAATTAAAGCATTTCTATTTGACATTGACGATACATTGTATTCACACAAATTGCACAAAGTCCCTGAACTGACTCAATACACAATCAAACAGTTAAAAGAAAATGGGTATATCTTAGGTGTGTGCAGTTCAAGGTTTCCTAGAGAATTCTACTCCTTGCCTGAAAACATCTTTGATGATTTTGAATTGGTAATTGCAGACACAGGAGGCATTATTTTAAGAAATCATGAAATCATTCATATGGAAACAATGAAAAAAGAAGATATTGATCGATGCATTCATTATTTAGATCAGCAAGACAATATGTTTTATCTGTGGGTTCCTGCAGTTGGTCAGCCACATTTCTCAAAAGAGCCTAGTGAACACCTTCGCCAGCACAACATTAACTGGTCTGGCTATTGCCCATCCATTCAAAAATACAACAACGAACCACTGACAAATATCTTGTTTTTTGATGCAACAGAAAAGCAAATGAAGGAAATCATTAACATGGTGGGACGTGAGTCAGTAGAAAACTGGCTAGACAGCGGTCATATCAATCCAAAAGGCATCAATAAAGCGTATGGTCTACAGTATTTTTGTGATTATTTCAATTTATCTCTGGATGAAGTGGTTTGTTTTGGCGATGGAAGAAATGACATTACTATGATTGAAAATGCCGGAATCGGTGTTGCAGTAGGAAATGGTCATGAAAAACTGAAGAAGTTTGCAGATTATGTATGCGGCAACATAGAAGATGGCGGGATTTATACTTTCTGCGTTGAACATCATTTCATTGAAGCTATCAAATCTTGACTTCATTTTCTGTTTTGTACTTTTTTGATGATTTTTCAGCTAATCGTATTGATTAGCTTTTTC
>JAFQKG010000146.1 GCA_017397025.1 Erysipelotrichaceae bacterium
AGTTGGGGAAATTTTTGCCTATGTTGATTACAAGAAGAAAGCCAACTGGAGATAATCCAATTGGCTTTCTATGTTCTCTTGTTATGTTAAGAGTTTTTCATTTCAAGACAGAAATTATTCTGCTTCATCATGAATTGTATTTGCAGCAATACGTCCAGATACTAAGATTTCAATAATCGCATTACCACCCAGGCGGTTACCACCATGGATACCACCAGTTACTTCACCAGCTGCATACAGACCAGCAATTGCATTACCGTTAGTATCAAGTACATGACGTTCTGTATCAACTACGATACCACCCATTGTGTGGTGAGTAGAAGGAGCCATGACACGAATACGCAGCAGTTCGCCTTCCAACTTGTATTCACCATCTTTATAAGTACCAACTGTTGCAGTTGCAGCAGACTTCTTAATACCATCTGTTGGAGTTCTTTCAGCGATGTAGTCTTCATCATACTGACGGATTGTTGCATAAATATCTTCAGGTTTAGCAGTCATGCCAAACTTATCCAATACTGCTTGCATTTCTTCAGCATTTGAAATGTAGTAAACACGGTTTTCAACAGTTTCCTTAGAAATTTCTACAGTCTGACCCTTTTCATATTTGTCATATGGATAAGGAATACCAATTGCAGTATCAGCATTTGTGATTTCTAAGAAGACACCCTTAACACCATTTACTTCAACACCATTTGCAAATTCACCCAATGACAATACGTCACGTTCAGCAGATTCATCAACGAAACGCTTACCAGTTGTAGGGTTGATATAAACAGCATACTGTCCACCACCAAATGCCAAGTTACCATTGTCAATCCAAGAAATAGGCATCATCTGAGGGAATCCCATTCCTGTTGTGGCAGCATTTACAGTCTGAGCCATCTTAATACCATCACCCTGCAAAGAAGAACGGTTTGTAGTCAAAATGTTCTTAGTTACAGCATTTGGATCCCAGTATTCATTTTCTTCAACAACCATATTGATGTTTGCAGCATATCCACCTGTTGCCAGTACAACACCCTTTGTAGCACGTGCAGTTACAGGTGTGCCATCAAACATAGTAGCCTTAACACCAACAACGCGACCATCTTCAACAATCAGTTCTTCAGCTGTTGTTCTTGTCATGATCTTGTTTCCTTCATTGTTCAAAACAGTTGTTTTCAAAGGAAGGAAGTAAGTTCCCCAGTTACCGCCAACGATTTCAGGAACACCATCTTTATCCATATCGCATCCCATGTTCTGGTTTTCACGATACCAAAGCGCACCAATCAATGTCAGCTGAGCACCATCATTGAACAGTGACCCCTGATCTTCTAACCATTCTTTCAATCCCTGACCATTTTCAACCATCTGAGATACTAAATCATATTCACCATAAATCCATTCAGTACCATCAGCGTTCTGTCTTAAACCACCATAATAAGTCTGGAAAATATGCAGATTTACAGTTGAGAATAATGTCAAATCAGATTCATGTGCTCCCTTAGCCAACTTAGCATCAGCATAATCAACATATTCCTTGATTTCAGCCTTCAGAGCTTTCAAAGTATTCAGATATTCACCATGTACACCAGCTTTTGACAATTCATCAATTTCACCAGCTACATATTCAACAGTATTAAAATGAGAAGCATCAAATTCTTTTTCATCCCATGCCAGAATTGTCTTCAAAACATCCAGTTGCCCCTGAGAAGCCTTAATTTTTGTGTATGTCTGTCCATTGTATTCCCATGTAGCTTCTGTAGCTTCTGGATTTTCTGGGTCCCATACAAGGTAAGGCATAACAGACTGATACTGGCCACCAGAAACCAGAGTATTACCACCGATTTCAGCATTCTTTTCGATAACCAGAACAGTATCACCATTCTGAGCTGCCTGAGCTGCAGTTGCAAGACCAGCACCACCAGCACCTACTACAACGATGTCAAAAGTTTCTTCAATAGCTTCACCTGCAGTGTGTTCTACAGTGTTTGCCTTAAATGCATCCAGATTGGATACACCTGCCTGTTCAGCAGCTGCTACCAAAGCATCTTTAAATGCTCTTGAAGAGAATGTAGCACCACTAACAACATCAACACCAGCACCATTTGCTGCGATTGCATCTTCTGTAAGAGGTGCAAATGCAACATCCCCTACAAATGCAGTTTCAGCATGGTTTACAACTTTAATATCAGTAATGTTTGTTTCAGAGAAAGTCACTTCTACTTCAACTAGTCCATTGTAACCAACACCAGTTCCAGTATAAGTTCCAGCAGTGTAGCTTACTTCTCCACCTGCATTGACTTCTTCACCCTTAGACTGTGCAATTGCCTTCTTCAGGGCTTCTACATAGCCCTCAGATGTCAATGTTGCACCTGTAACCGCATCAATTTCAGCAGACTGTGCACTCAATACCTGTTCATCCAGTTTTGTCAGCGCTGCTTTACCAATGCTTTCGGTTTCTGCTTCACCGGTAGACTTAACATCAACAATCTTGTCACCTTCAACAGTGATTGTGACAACGACTTTTCCGCCAAATCCCTGACCTTCGCCAGTAAATGTTTCAGTCTTTGGCTTGCTTTGACATCCAGCAACCATTGAAACAACTAAAATACCGGCAAGAAGTTTCATCATTAGCTTTTTCATTTCTTCTTCCTCCTACATAATCGCTACCATTATGTGTTTTCATTATACTACTTCGTCAATTTGTTTTCAATTTCACAAACGCAAAAACAAATCATTTAAAGAATTCCTATAGAATATTGTTAATCTACCGTATTCGATAAACTAGCAACATAAATCATGCTTTTATATTTAAGAAAAACGGTTGATAATAATCTCAGAACATGGAGTTGGTACAATGAGACATGCGGATCTATGTTCTACTGAACATCTAACGAGCCGTCACTTTCTGTGGACGTTAAGCTTGGGGCTAGGCTGAAGCATCAGGCACTCGAGTTGTTCAATTTTAGATATCTTTTAGAATTAAGAGATGGAGAAGCAGATGCTAACCACCCATGTTTGATTGGGCACTGGAAGCATCTGCTTTTTTCTTTAAGCTAGTACACAATTACAAGAAACACTAACCTCAATCTCTGTCTTAAATTTCAATTTCAGAATTCCACTTTTTGATAATTCAATTCGATCTATATACTCACGTGCAAGATCATCGCTATACTTTGAAAGATCTAGCTTACTGCTATTCATCTCTTCTTTTATACTTTCAGTGACATTGAATTTGTGCTTGTAATATCATTTGATATTAATGGTGTTAAATATTCTTCAGAAGAACCGCAGTCATTAATCAGTAGTACAATCAAAAATAATAGGATAACTTTCTTCATTACGTATCTCTTTGGTGCGACACACACTAACATAGACTTCAGATAAAAGCCATACCCATTTTGAGTAAGCAAAAGAAAAAGCTTTTGGTCTATTTGCCAAAAGCTTCAGTATGCAATATTACAATTCCCCTACAAATTGGAATTTGTTTCTCCGTTAAACTGAAATTTTACTCTCTGTATTACTCCAATCTATCTATTTCAGACTACTAATTTCATTTTGTAAATTCGCCAAAAATCTACCTGCATGAGCACCATCC
>JAFQKG010000147.1 GCA_017397025.1 Erysipelotrichaceae bacterium
ATAATTCTATTAATCCGCTGATGGGAATGCTTCCTGGAATCAAAGCATTTATTGCTGCGGTATTTGGCGGTATAGGCATCATTCCCGGTGCAATGCTGGGAGGCTTTTTCATCGGAATAGTGGAAACCATGGTGGCAGGTTATGGAAGCTCACTGTGGAAGGATGCTGTTGTTTATCTGATTCTGATATTGATTTTGATCATAAAGCCTGCGGGCCTTTTAGGAAAGAATACGAAAGAGAAGGTATAAAGTATGAAATACTGGTTAAAACGAAATACACTTCTTTGGGCGGGCTTGATTGCTTTAACGTATCTTTTGCTTCACATTCTAATTGCATTAGGGATTATCAACAATGTTTATCAGACAGTTTTGATGACGATTGGAATCAACATCATTTTAGCTGTTTCTTTGAATTTGATCATTGGTGTTACTGGACAATTCTCTTTAGGACATGCAGGATTCATGGTCATTGGTGCCTATAGCTGCGGTGTTATCTTAAAACATGTGACTGCAGGATTGGCAGGCGTTTTTGTGGGTATTGCGATAGGCATCCTGATCAGTGCAGCTGTTGCACTGATTGTAGCGATTCCTACGCTTCGTTTGAAGGGGGACTATCTAGCGATTGCAACGCTTGGTTTTGGTGAAATCATTCGCATTGTCATTTTGAACATGGAAATCACCAATGGAGCAGCTGGCTTGATTTTGCCTAAAGCGGTTTCCTGGCAGATGATTTTCTGGGCTGTTGTTATTTGTACTGTTATCATCGTGAACTTTGGAACTTCAGCACATGGGCGTGCGTGTATTTCTGTTCGAGAAGATGAAATCGCAGCTGAAGCGATGGGTATCAACACAACGCAATATAAAATACTGGCATTTGTGATTGGTGCGATGATTGCCTCTGTGGCAGGAGCTCTTTATGCAGGGGCATTCTATGTCATTAAACCAGACATGTTTACCTACTCTAAATCGATTGATATTTTGGTGCTGGTTGTTTTCGGAGGCATGGGAAGTATCACAGGATCGTTTATCTCTTCTGTTCTTGTCAGTATCTTGAATACTGCTTTGCAGCAGTTTTCGTCCATTCGTATGATTGTTTATGGACTGGCACTGGTGGCGATTATGGTATTTCGTCCTAGTGGACTTTTGGGAAGAAAAGAATTTACTTTCTCTGGGTTAATGAAAAAGCTGGATCAAAAGAAAGGAGCTGCATCATGAGTGTTTTGAAAGTGACAGGACTCACAAAAAACTTTGGCGGCCTTTCTGCTGTCTCTAATGTGAACATGGAAATTGAACAGGGGGAATTAATTGGACTGATTGGACCAAATGGTGCTGGCAAAACAACACTGTTTAATCTATTAACTGGTGTGTATGAACCAAGCGAAGGTACGATTGAGCTGAATGTGGATGGAATAATGACTTCCATTGGATCAAAAAAACCTTATGTGATCTCAAAGCTGGGAGTTTCAAGAACTTTCCAGAACATTCGTTTGTTTAAAGAATTGACTGTATTGGACAATGTGCGTATTGCTATGCATCAGTCTGTAAAGACATCCGTTCTTTCTTCAATTCTTCGTCTGCCGTCTTTTTATCAAGAGGAAGCAGAACTTGAAAAACGAGCAAGGGAACTTTTGAAGACAGTCAATCTGGAAGAACATGCAGATGATTTGGCTAAAAATCTGCCTTATGGCAAGCAAAGACGTCTGGAAATTGCCAGAGCATTGGCAACCGATCCAAAAGTGCTTTTTTTAGATGAACCCGCAGCAGGAATGAATCCTCAGGAAACTAGTGAACTGACTCAGCTGATTCATGAAATCAAAGAGAAAGTGCATTTGACCATCATTTTGATTGAGCATGACATGTCGCTGGTCATGAGCATTTGTGAGCGTATTTATGTGCTTGACTATGGCCGCTGCATTGCAAAGGGAACACCTGATCAGATCAAAACCAACAAGAGAGTGATTGAAGCTTATCTTGGGGAGGATGCATCATGCTGAAAATCAACAAGTTAAGTGTGCACTATGGTGTCATTCAGGCACTCAAGCAGGTTTCACTAGAAGTAAATGCAGGGGAAATTGTAGCCTTGATCGGAGCGAATGGTGCAGGCAAAACAACATTGCTGCATGCCATCAGTGGGCTGGTGAAAAAAAGTGAGGGCGACATTGAATTTCTTGATCATTCTCTTGGCAAAGCGACTAGCCGTGTTATCGTTTCAAAAGGAATTACTCAGGTTCCAGAAGGGCGGCGTATTTTCCCAGATATGAGCGTTACTGAGAATCTGTTAATGGGCGCATATCTGAGAAAAGATAAAAAAGGTATTGAAGAAGATATACTTAAGGTTTTTGAGCGTTTTCCTCGACTTGAGGAACGTAAAAAACAGCTTGCTGGAACACTATCTGGAGGCGAACAGCAGATGCTGGCAATGGGAAGAGCTTTGATGGCCCGTCCTAAACTTTTGCTTCTGGATGAGCCAAGCATGGGATTATCACCGCTTCTGGTGAAAGAAATCTTTTCTATTATCACTGAAATCAATCGACAGGGTACCACGGTGCTTCTGGTTGAACAGAATGCCCGCATGGCACTTCAGATTGCTGATCGTGCCTATGTCATGGAAAATGGAAACATTGTACTAAGTGGTACTGGAAAAGAACTGGCAGCATCAGATGAAATCAAAAAAGCATATTTAGGAGGATAAGGAAGTATGTATGTACGAAATCGCATGAGTGCAAATCCTTACTGCATTACGAAGGATACCGCTATTTCAACAGCATTGGATATCATGGCTGACCACAATTTCCATCGTCTTCCAGTTGTGGATGGGAAACGTTTAGTTGGCTTGGTTACAGAAGGAACCATTTCTGAGCATACGCCATCTAAGGCAACAAGCCTATCCATCTATGAACTCAATTACTTGCTTTCTAAGACAAAAGTAGACACCATTATGATCAAAAATGTCATCACTATTGGTCCTGATGCTCTTTTGGAGGAAGCTGCAGTACTGATGAGAAAGCACAATGTTGGCTGCCTTGTTGTCCTTGAAGATAATGAAGTGATTGGCATCATTACTCATAATGATATTTTTCAAGCCTTTGTTGATCTTTTGGGATACTATGAACCAGGTGTACGATATGTGATTGAGGTGACAGAGGACAAACCAGGGATTTTGGCAGAAGTAGCTCAATGCTTCTTTGATCAGTCTGCTTCTATTACTAATCTTGCAGTGTATCACTATCCTGGAAAAGTGGACATTGTCATTCGTGCACGTGATGCAGAATCAGAAGCGATTCAGCAGACATTGACTTCCAGAGGGTTCAATGTGGTCTCAGTATTGAAAAATCAATAATCAGCAGGATGGTTAAGCCATCCTGTTTTGTTGGAATCGGTTAAGATTCATGTTATAATACTTTTAATAAAACTTTAGGAGGAAAAATCATGTCTACACCACATAATGCTGCTGAAAAAGGGCAAATCGCAAAAACTGTTTTAATGCCAGGGGATCCGCTTCGTGCGAAATTCATTGCTGAGACTTTCTTAGAAAATCCAGTACAGTTCAACACTGTTAGAAACATGTTCGGATATACAGGAACTTACAATGGCAAAGAAGTTTCAGTGATGGGAAGCGGAATGGGTATGCCTAGCATTGGTATTTATTCTTATGAACTTTACAGTCAGTATGGCGTTGAAAACATTATCCGTGTTGGGTCATGCGGATGCTACACTGCTGATCTGCATGTTTACGATGTTGTGCTTGGAAGCCATGCCTATTCTGAGTCTACATTCGCTAAGATTCAAAATGGCTATGACAAGCCAACCAATGAGCCATCTGCTGAACTCAATGAAAGACTTCGTGAAGCTGCAAAAAAACTGAATATTCCAATGGTTGAAACTGGTATTCACAGCTGTGATGTGTTCTATCGTGAAGGTTCGCTGGATTATGTGGATGAAATCGTGAATGTCTATGGTGCCAAAGTGTGTGAAATGGAAAGCTATGCGCTGTTCCACAATGCCAACCAGCTTGGCAAGAAGGCGGCTTGTCTTCTGACAGTTTCTGACAGTTTTGTGACTAAGGAAGAAACAACGGCAGAAGAAAGACAGAATTCATTCACAAATATGATGAAGATTGCATTGGAAGCAGCTGAATAAGCTGCTTTCTTGGTAAAAGAAATGAAATATCCTGAATTTGTAAAAAAAGGTGAAACACTGGGAGTGTTTGCACCAAGTGCAGGCGTTGGAAGAAAACTGAATGATTTCAATAAATCCTTGATTCAGCTTCGTTTGCATGGATTTAAAATCAAAGAAGGTCAATTGGTAGAAGTCAATGACATGCGCTCTGGAACTGGAAAACAGCGGGCTGAGGAATTGAAGCAGCTTCATCATGATCCTGAAGTCAAGGCACTGTTATGTGCGGCAGGAGGGGACTTTTTGATTGAAATGCTGCCTTATACGGATTTTGAAGAACTTGCGGCTGAACCGAAATGGATGATGGGCTATTCAGATCCAACGTCGCTTTTGTACATTTTGACAACCAAATATGATGTGGCAACGCTTTACGGGGCCAATGCAGGATCATTTGATCTAGACGAACTGCCTGAATGGCTGATGGCTCCGCTTGATCTGTTGAATGGAAACCAGATTGTCCAAAGAAGTACAGAAACTTGCGATCCGCAGTTTCGAAATGGTCCTGCCATTTATGAGACAGAAAATCACTGGAAATCTTTTGCAGGAGACTTGAATGTGAGAGGACGCTGTATCGGAGGATGTCTTGATTCATTGAAAGATTTGTTTGGAACGCCTTATGATGGGACCAAAGAGTTTATTCAGCGCTATGAACAAGAAACACTGATTTGGTTTTTTGATATCTATTCTATGACAGCTGAAAATGTGTACCGTACATTGCTTCAGATGAAAAGCATGGGTGCTTTTCGAAGGCATGATGTCATATTGGCAGGAAGAGTATTGTTTCCTTCCAGCGAAACAGGCATGAGTTATGAAGAAGCATTTACTAGAGCAGTTGACTGTAAAGTTATTATGGAAGCCGATATTGGACACACCTATCCTAGAATGGCAGTTGTCAATGGCGGTGTTTGCCATCTTGAAGTGACAGGCACAAAAGGCAGTCTTGCCTTTGAATTAAAAGAGGAACAGTAAATGAATGCAGAAATCAACATTCAAGGTGTTGTTCTTGAAACTGAACGTTTGATTCTTAGAGAATGGAAACTCAGTGATGCAAAGGATCTGTATGAATATGCCAGTGTGCCTGGTGTAGGAGAAAAAGCCGGCTGGTCGCATCATGAATCACTCAGTGAAAGTAAAGCGATTCTAAAAAGATTTATGGAAGGAAAAAAGACTTTTGCGCTTGAGCTGAAGTCCACTCAGAAAGTCATTGGATCACTAGGCATAGAATCACTTCGTCATGATGAGTTTGATCAGCTTTATGGAAGAGAACTGGGATATGTTCTTTCCAAAGAGCACTGGAATCAGGGGCTGATGAGTGAAGCAGTTGCAAAGGTTATTGACTGGTGTTTTCATGATTTGAAACTAGATATTTTGGTTTGCTGCAATTATCTGGATAATGAAGCATCTGCACGTGTACAGGAAAAAAATGGCTTTCAGCCTTATAAGAAGATTGAACTTTCATCTGTTCATGGATTAAAATGGGCTCAGATGAATGTCTTGAAAAGAGGAGAATTGAAATGAAAATTGGAATGATTGTCGCAATTGTCGATGAAATGAAACAGCTTTTAAATGAGTATGGAAATTCAATGAAAGTGTTTAAAAAGAATGCGTACACTGTCTATCAGGCAGATGTGAAAGGACATGAATTGTATGTCGTACAAAGCGGTGCTGGTGAAATCAGTGCAGCTGCAGCGGCTCAGTTTCTGATCACTGCCTTTGATGTAGAACTGATTGTCAACTATGGTGTAGTTGGCGGTCTGGTGCCGGAAATGAAGGCAACAGAAACTGTTGTTGTAAAAGATGCGGTGCACTATGAATTTGATACATCAGATTATGATGGTTATGAAGTAGGCCGCTATGCAGAGTTTGATAGTATTCATCTGCCTGCAACTGAAAAATATGTTGATCTTGCATTAAAACTATATCCTGAGCTTCGTGCTGTTTCTTGTGCATCAGGAGATAAGTTCATTGAACCTGCAGATAAAAGACGTTATCTGCATGAAACATTTGACTGTGAAATCTGTGAAATGGAAGCAGCGGCCATTATCATGACTTGTATTCGCAATGGTGTAGACTCACTGCTGATCAAATCAGTTTCAGACAGTTTGGAAAACGGTGTTTCAGAATTTGGTGAAATGGTAGAACGTTCCAGCAAGCTGTGTATGTCAGTTTTGATGTCGATTCTTGAATCAGTCGAGGCATAAAGGCAAGAACTAGAAAAAGAGATAGGTGAAAAGATGTAAAATAGCTGAAGAACACAATTGAACATCAAAAAATCAGGAGGATAAAATGAAGAAAAATGTATACCTGATGTTTTTCATTGCGTTTCTTCAAGCTTTGGTGTTTTATTATCCAGTTTTGACACTGTATCGACAGGCCTTTGGAATCACTCTATGGCAAATGTCAGTTCTAGAGGCGATATGTCTTATCATAACAGCGGTTTTTGAATTTCCCTGGGGGATTCTTGCGGATCATATAGGATTGAAAAAAACACTTATTTTAGCTAATTTCTTTTATTTTCTTTCAAAAGTAATTTTTTGGAGAGCTGAAAATTTTGATCTGTTTCTTTTAGAGAGAATTGTTTTGGGAATTGCTTGTGCAGGCGTAAGCGGATGTGATAGCTCCATACTGTATTGTTCATCTGGCGAAAAAGACGCTGATAGAAACTTTTCAATTTATTCAGCTTTGGCAACTGCAGGACTTTTGAGTGTTAGCGCAGCGTATTCACTTGTGCTTTCACGCTTTCCAATGAAACTAACAAGTACATTGACAATGTTTTCTTATCTGATTTCTTTACTTCTGACATTTATGCTTGATGAAGTGAAAGATTTAGGAAGCACAAAGATGAAGAGTGACAAAATGGAGTCCTTAGGAAAACAGCTGTTACAGAAGAAAAATCTTCTCTTGTTCTCATCATGCAGCAGAGTGGTTTTGGAAATTGCCAGAGTTGTATGTGTTGTATTCGCACAGGTTTTATTGATATCATCTGGTTTAACTAAAATGGGACTTGGAGGATATGTTTTTTTGTTGACACTGTGCGGCTATGCAGGTTTGTATTCTTATCGAGTACGTAATCGACAGCTTTATTTTGCAGCTGCTTATATGCTGTGTGGAATTCTGGTGTTGTCATGCAGTGTCTTAAAACAGCCTGTCATCATTGCGCTGTTTCTATTGATAGTCGAAGCACTTATTCATGTATGCAGTCCATTGATATCACTGACTGAACAGAATTATGTTTTCCCTAAGTATAGGGCAAGTATGATTTCGTTCTTTTCTGCGGTTTCAAATGCTTTGTGTATTGTTGTTTCATTGGGGCTGGGAGCAGCATCTGCAATGAATATTCGAACAGCATATCTTATCGCGGGGATTATGATTATTGCTCTAGGAGCTGCAATACTTTATTTTTATCGAAACGTAATAAAGACATAATGCAGAAAAGGCTTGAAAAGGCCTTTTCTTTTATAGGCAAATGCACTGCAGGAACGATTAGAATCTGTTACAATATCATCAAGGAGAATAAGAAGATGAAATTGATATCATGGAATGTTAATGGACTTCGTGCCGCGTTAAATAAAGGATTTATGGAATTTTTTAATGAACAGGATGCAGATGTAGTGTGTCTTCAGGAAACCAAGCTGCAGCCAGGACAGATCAGTCTGGATTTGCCTGGCTATCATCAGTATTTTCATTCAGGAGAAAGAAAAGGATATTCTTCGACGGCTGTTTTCACTAAGAAAGAACCTTTGAGCATTTCTTATGATTTTGAAAATCAGCTGGATCATCCAAAAGAAGGACGAGTTATGACACTGGAGTTTGATGACTTTTATCTGGTCAATGCTTATGTTCCGAATTCTAAGGAAAAGCTGGCGCGATTAGACTATCGCATGTTTTTTGAAGATGAACTAAGAAATCATTTGTTGAAATTGAATGAGAAAAAGCCAGTGGTGTACTGTGGAGATTTGAATGTAGCACACAATGAAATTGATTTGAAGAATCCGCAGTCCAATCATTTTAATCCTGGATTTTCTGATGAAGAAAGAAACAAGATGACAGAACTTTTGAGTGCAGGGTTTGTGGATACGTTTAGACGACTGTATCCTGATAAGGTGGAATATTCCTGGTGGAGCTATCGTTTCAA
>JAFQKG010000148.1 GCA_017397025.1 Erysipelotrichaceae bacterium
AATGAGAAAGCCCCATCCTGCTTTTTTGGTCGATTTTGCGTATAATATTATTGTTAGGGTGACAACCACCCGAAACAACTGTTATGACCGTCCCATGGTGATTTATCACCACTGATAAGATTTTGATAAGCATCCATCGTACAGCTATAATAATATGGGTAATCAAAACAATCAGAATAGCAGGTGCAATATCTTCTAAACAAAATTGTTTAAGATGCAAGTCCCTGCATCGAGTGGGAATAAAATTAATAACTATGAAAAGTCTGATTTTATCGGGCTTTTTTTGATGTCAAGAAAGGAAGTGATACGCAAATGATACACTAACGATACAAGGATTAGGAGATGGTTATTCATGAAATAGATACTAGTATGGTTTGGAGGAACAAAAAAAGAGAAAAAAATTATTTTTCTCTAAAAAAGGTTCTTCTTCTAATATAAAGTTCTCGCATTAATCTATCATGTTCATCTGATTCTGGATCGTAATGTTCATCAAAATATTGTTGTCTAACTTTTTCGAAGATTTCATATGAAGAATTGTGAAAGGTTTTAGAAATAGAATATAGGGGAGATGAAGATAAATTATGTTCAATAATACAGAAAAGATCGTAATGAGCTCAGTAAAAATAGATTTTCATAAACTGTTTATTTCTTATTTTTCGGTTTCCTGTATTTCTTAAACACCCTGCAAATTGGCTGATTAGATGGGGCAGTAAGTAATTATAAAAAAACAAAGAGAAAACTTTTGATGTGCATAGACGAATCTTTTTAAAACAGGTATAATTTATATGATTGAATCTTTAGGCAAAAAGAAAGAAGTACATATTATGGATATTAAGAAGATTGTATTAACAGGCGGACCTTGTGCCGGCAAATCAATGGCAGTTAAGCTAATCAAAGAAACGTTTTCTAAAAAAGGTGTTGTTGTGTTGTTTGTGCCTGAAACTGCAACAGAATTGATTTCAGGAGGAGTGTGTCCATGGACTTGCGGAACAAATCTAGATTATCAGATTGTTCAGTGCAAGCTGCAGCGCTTCAAGGAACAAATGTTTGATGAAGCAGTACGGACAATGAAGGAAGATAAGTTTTTGATTGTATGTGACCGAGGCATGCTGGACAATAAGGCATACATGTCGGATGAAGAATTTGAAAAATGCCTTGAAACTTTAGGAACAACAGAAGAAGAAATCAATGCTTCCTATGATGCAGTCTTCCATATGGTCTCAACAGCAAAGGGATTAAAAGAATTTTATATCTTTGAAAACAATGTTGCTCGCTATGAAACTCCAGAGCAGGCTGCTGCACTGGATGATGTTTTGATCAAGGCATGGTCAAAACATCCAAATCATAAAATCATTGAAAATTCATTGAGTGTTGAAGACAAGATGAATCGACTGATGAACGAAATTGGTAAATTTCTGGGAATTGAATAGGATTAAAAAACCGTGCATTATTTGCACGGTTCTTTCTTTCCAAGCTGCCAGAAGGCAACGGCACTTGCCGCAGCGACATTTAAAGAATCCACTCCATGTGCCATAGGAATCTTTACTGTGTAATCACACTGAGCGATGGTACTTTTCGCAAGACCATCTCCTTCTGTTCCTAATACGATGGCAAGTTTTTCTTCTTTCATGAGCTGTGGATCATCAATCGAAACAGAATCATCAGAAAGTGCCATAGCAGCAGTTTTAAATCCTAGTTCCTTGAGATGCTGAATGTCATCAATGAATGTCCATGGAATCTGAAAAACAGTTCCCATTGCTACTCTGGCTGCTCTGCGATAAAGAGGATCGCTGCATCCAGATGTTAAAAGCACAGCATCCATGTTTAATGCAGCTGCACTGCGGAAGATTGCACCAATGTTGGTAGGATTCATGACATTTTCCAGTACAGCAACACGCTTTGCAGTTTTTAAAAGTTCATGAACGGATGGCAACTCTTTTCTTTTCATGGCGCACAATGCACCTCGGGTGAGCTGGAATCCTGTCATTTGCTTTAAAAGATCAAGTTCTGCTGTATAAACAGGAATGTTATGACAGCGTTCTATAAGCTCTTTAGCTTGAGTTTCAATGTGTTTTTTTTCAAGGAGAAGGGATATAGGCTCATACCCAGCATCCAGTGCTCGTCCTATTACCAGAGGACTTTCAGTAATGAAAAGACCGCCGTGAGGTTCATAGTAATGCATCAGCTGTGCTTCATTTAAGCGCACATACATGTCTAATTCAACGGCAGAATATTCAGTGATTTCAATGATGTTTGGCATAGATGTCCCTCATTTCTTTCCAATTATAAGATGAGTGATGAGCTGTGTCAAATGTGATATACTTGAATTAGAAAAGAGGTAGCCTATGGAATTCACACAAGTATTGAATGAAAGAAAAAGCATTCGGAGATATCAAGATAAACCTGTGGAAGAAGAAAAAATCAGAGAGATGATAGGAGCTGCAATTCTTGCCCCATCATGGAAAAATATGCAGACATCACGTTACTATGTTGCGATAAGTCCAGAAGTCAGAGAACAAGTGGTTGCAGCACTTCCAGAATTTAATCAGAACAATGTTAAAAATGCCCCTGTGCTGATTGTGAGTACAGCTGTATTGAATAAAGTCGGATTCAATAAAGATGGTTCTCTTGTTAACGAGCTGGGCAATGGCTGGGCAGTTTATGATTGCGGTCTTCATAATATGAATCTAATGCTTAAAGCTTCTGAGCTTGGCTTAGGAACACTGGTGATGGGGATTCGAGATGCAGAGGCATTAAAACAAATCCTCAGTATCCCAGAAAATGAATCTGTTATTTCAGTGATTTCAGTAGGTTATCCTGACATTGATCCGATTCGTCCAACACGAAAAACAGTGGATGATATCGCAAAATTCTATTAATAAAGAAAAGTCGCAGCAGCGACTTTTTAAGTTTAATCAAAATAGAGTGATTCACCGTTGACCATCGTGTATTTCAGACGCAGATTTTCATCTAAAAGAATCAAATCCGCATCTTTTCCGATTTCAAGAGATCCTTTTTTATGAAAAACTTTAGCAACTTTGGCAGGATTGATGCAGGCCATCTGAACTATATCGTTGATAGAACAGTTGGTGTATTCTTTCATATGCTGAATAGCATCAATCATAGTAATACAGCTTCCTGCAATACGCCCAGTTTCAATCACTTGAACTGTGCTTCCTGTTTTTCTACATTTGAGCAGCGAGAATTCATATTCGCCATCTGGCATGCCTTTCCCTAGCATTGCATCTGTAATCAGTACAATTTGTTCAGGTCCCATCATTTTCCATGTAGCACGCACTGTATCAGGGTGTGTATGGAACCCATCGACAATCAGTTCACAGAATGCCTCAGGATGTAAAAGTGCGGCTGTTACTGCACCGGGAGCTCGATGCTGATGCTGAGTCATGGCATTGTACAGATGAGTAAATCCTGTTACACCTTGATTTAAGGCGTTTTCTGCTTCTTCACATGTTGTGGCAGTATGGCCAATCATCAGAGTGATGTTTTGTTTGATTGCTTCAGGGATGAAAGCGTCCATTCCTTTTCTTTCAGGGGCAATGGTCATGATTTTCAGGCAATCTCCCGCAGATTTCAGCATATCATCCAACTCTTTCAAATCAGGGTCTCTTAGCCACGTATCATCCATCAAAGCTTTGTATTCTTTTGAAAGGTAAGGGCCTTCTGAATGAACACCTAGGAATAAAGAGGCATGTTCAGGCTGCTGGACAGTTCGATACTCATTGAGTAATCCACATAGTTCATCATGAGAGACAACAGTCAATGAAGCCATGAAAGCAGTTGTCCCTTCCTTGACAAGACCTTTTGCAACTTCATTAATGGAATTTTGAGGATCTCGAATAAAATCATAGCCATAACTACCATGCAGATGGATATCAATCATCCCAGGAAGCAGATAGTTGCCATCACCTTCAACAACACCATCTGATTCAGGAAGCTCAGTACCGTCATGATAAAAGGACTTGATTTTTCCTTCTTCAACTAAAACGCTTCCTTTGAATTTTGTTTTTCCATCAGGGACAATAATGCAATTTTTAATCAGAGTACTCATTCGTGAATTCCTCCAGGATCTTCAGTGATGAGCTTGTTCCGATTCTTTCGGCACCTGCTTCAATCATGGCTTTGCAGGTTTTCCAGTCTCTGATTCCACCTGCCGCTTTGACTTTGACGGCATCGCCAACAACGCTTTTCATCAGTTTGACATCTTCCAAAGTTGCTCCGCCTGTTCCAAATCCTGTACTTGTTTTGATGTAGTCTGGTTTCACTTCCAGTGCAATTTCAGAGAGTTTTCTGATTTCATCTTTGGTTAGGTAGCAGTTTTCAAAAATGACTTTGCACAGAACATTGTATTTATGGCAAAGTGCTGTAATCTGTTCCATTTCAGTCTTGATGTAATCCCAGTTGCCATTTTTCAATTCAGTCTGATTGATAACATAGTCGATTTCATCAGCACCATTTTGGATGGCATCTTCTGTTTCAAACAGCTTGACTGCCAGTGTAGTCTGACCTAAAGGGAAAGAAATGGCAGCGCCAACATGGATATCGGTGTCTTTCAGCAGTTCTTTACAGAGCTTTGATTGGCATGAGTTGACTGCAACCATGGCTGTTCCGATAGAACGTGCTTCATCACAGAGTTTCTTCATTTCTTTTGTGGATGCATCTGCCTTAAGGTAAGTGTGGTCAAACATGGCAGCGAGAGCATTTTTTGTAAGTTTCATAAGAGAGTCCTCCTGTTATACAGATGTATTATATCATTTTGTTTGATTGAAATAAGCACAATTTCAAGGAATAAATCAAGATATAAGCAGATTCAATCTGTTTTTTTGGAGCTTATGAAAGGTATATGTTTTGAAATGTCATAAAAAAAGGGAACTTTCAAGTTCCCGTATTAAAAGAAGAGTAAATAAATCCAGTGTGCACTGATGCCGGCACACAGTCCGCCAATTGTGTGAGCTAGAATAGACTTTCCTGTTAGTTCAGGAAATTTCAACACTGACATCATGGCAACATGTGTTGAAAGATATCCGCTATAGCACATGCACATTGCAGTAAATACTGCGATGTCATTTCCTGATGCCATGCCATTAGCGACCATACCAGGAACAAGACCAATTGCAGCTCCTGCAGATCCAAGAGCAGTAATAGGGACTGCAATACACTCTGCGGAGGTAAAGCCAAACAAAGGCTGCAGAATAAAATCGATTTGAGTTCCAAGGTATGGCAATAAACCAATGCCTTCATAGGCTGCACCTGTGTAGATGCTGTTTTCAACAGTGTTGGTAAACATCATTACCAGTGTACAGATAATCAATACACCTGGGATAATTTCAAGGCCAAGCTTGACTCCTTGCTTGCCGCCGTCTAAAAGAGCATTCATGGCGCGTCCTGCCCATGATCCTTCATGGATAACACGAAGCTCTGAAACCATAGATCCCTGATCATTTCCTTCATAGGCTTCTTCAGATGTACCGTACATTTTTTTTGTGAACATCAGCATAATGCGAACACTAACTGCGCTGCCGATTGCAGCACCTAATAATCCAATTAGTGCTGCAGAAAGAAAGGAACCACCATCTTTTGGGGCAAGTCCCATCATGAATGTTACTGTGATTAGTCCCATACCAAATCCAGTTCCTAAATTAGTTAAGGCAGGGAGCTGAAATTTTTTGAAATAGCGCCTAAAAGAAATATCATCCGCAAGTGCTAAGATAGCAGGATTGTCAGAAAGGAAAGTAGACATGATGCCCATTGCGGCAGCACCAGGCAGACCAAAGAGTGGCTTCATTAATGGTGAAAGCAGTTTATTCAAAATGGCAATAACGCCAAATTCTATAAAAATGCTGCCGATTGCCCCTGCGATAACAGAAATGGCCATGATGTAAAAAACAGTGTCCATCAAAAGAGCATACGCTGTATTCATCAGGGTGTTCATCATGTTTGAAAGTCCCATAATAGATGCAAGTGATCCAAACAGTCCAAAAAACACCACCACAAAGATAAGAGTTTCTAGACTATATATTTTTTTAGTTGTAGTGTTATTCATAAAATCTCCAATTTAATGGTTTTATTATAGCGTATTTTTGCAAAATTGATGTGATAAATTATGAAGAATGACAGATTTTTCCTGCAAGTGAAAGCATCAAAATGGCTTGTTTATCTGGA
>JAFQKG010000149.1 GCA_017397025.1 Erysipelotrichaceae bacterium
GCACTAGATCATTCTTGATAGCTGACGCATCTTTTTCATCAAGTTCATGATAATAGAAACGATTGGACAATGTGATGGTCTTCATAAGTTCACTCCCTTAAAAACAAAAAGAAGAAGCTTCAAGCACACATTCTACTATTCAATTTAGTATACCGATATGCCAAGAAACTTCTTCTTTTTATGTGGTACTATCTTACCATAAACTTTACTATTATTCAAGTTAGCAATCCATTTACAAAACTTTTCATAGATTTGAGAGAACTTTCCTAGAATATTAAAAAGAAGGCGATTTATTTGCCTTCTTTCATCCTTTCTTTGACTTGTTCAATCTGTTTCAGTGTACAGTGTGCAATCTGTACAATCATAGATTCTTCCATATGCAGCTTCAGCATTTCCTTTATCATCAGCATCTGTGCTTCACTTCTTCCTTTTTCAGCACCTTCCTGAAGTCCAAGCTCATACTGCTTCTTCATGTTCTGTTCTACTTCCCATGCCAGCTGTGCCTGATCTTTCAGATATCTTTCTCTGGCGATTGCTCTGTCTCTTGCCAGTTTGTCATCATTCACCATTTCCAGTACCTTCGTTGCCAGTCTGAACACTTCATCACTTTCTTCGATCTTGCTTATGACTTCTCTTTTTCTTTCATCTGCATATCCCGTAAGAAACAATGCCCACTTCTGCAATAGATTCAATGATTCCATCTCTTGTTTTTCCTTCACTGATTCTGCTGCTTTGTTCAGTTCAATCATATGGGCTTTCATTTTCTCTGTCAAGAGGATCCCCGTCCTCTTATCCATCAGTTCAAAATGTGTTTCATACACTTCTGTTTCTTTGAACACAGAAAGATGCAATGACTCCAATGTGTTCTGCATACCTTTTCCCTTTGTTTTCTTTTGTCGTGTACATCGCTGCCATGTTGTAGGCTGCTCGTTCTTTGACTGATTCCATATGGTGGAGCTGCATTTCAAGATCGATTTCTGTTGTTGTGTCTACTCTGGCACTCAAATCCAGTCATACTTCCTTGCTGTTGACATTTTCTGGATACAACTCAGTTGGTTCAAAGTGGACATTGGTCACCTGTAGACCTGTACAGGCTTCTGTCAATGAGGCAAAGATTTTCTTTCCTTTTTCAATATCATAATAGTGCATCAGTTTAAACACATAGTCATTCATTGGGTTCATTCGATAGGCTGTTTCATTCATCTTTTTGTCCCTCTTACTTAGTTATTCCCCAAAAAGATGAAAAACCTCATTTTTGATTAAAAATACACATTTATTCTGGATTTTCAAATTCAATTACTGAAATTTTAAAACCTCCAATCAATGGTTTTGAACCATTTTTCATAAAGGAAATATCACATCTCAGTTTATAGTGACTTCCTGTCATCTCAATCACAGAATTGTATGAATGATCATATTCATTGAGTTCAACAAATTTCACTTCATCTTTCTCTGCATGAATCCTGCTTTTAAGCAAATACTCTTTAATTTGTTCTAATCCATTTTCATCAGCTAAGTCTTCAAAAGCATTTTCCATCTTTTCAAGATATTCCGAATAAATCTCACTTTTATTTTTCATCTCAGAAAGATTCATGGACGGAACATTTAGTTCAAGCTGATTTTGCCATTTTGGATTAGAAAAAGAATACTCATGAAGTTTGTTTCCAAATTCAAGCGATATATCTTCTATCTTTTTTTCAACAGATACACATCCTGTAGCAAA
>JAFQKG010000150.1 GCA_017397025.1 Erysipelotrichaceae bacterium
GACAGCTGCCCTGATTTATCGAAAGAATCACACCAAAAACGGTGCTGTACTTGGATTAGGAGCTGGTGTAATTGTGACTGTTGCGGTTATGATGGTTTGGAACTACATCGTAACGCCAATTTATTATGGAATGCCAAGAGAAGCTGTTGTTGCCTTGATGATTCCTGGTTTGCTTCCATTTAATCTATTAAAATACGGATTGAATGCAGGAATTACACTTGTGCTGTATAAGCCGATAGTAAATGTCTTAAGAAGATTCAAGATGGTGGAATCGGGAAGTGGAAAGGCTGGAAAGCAGAAAGGCATGCTGATGCTTGGCTTGTTTATTGTCCTTTCGCTTGCTGGTGTGATTCTGGCAATGCAGGGATTGATTTAAGGAGGAACTTATGGAATTTCAACAGGCAAAGGAAATACTTTGGAAGAAACTAGGAAATTATAAAATCATGGCGCTGGCAAGTTCAGTGAATGATTATCCAATGATTCGTAGTGTCAGTTGTATTTTTTACAATGATCGTATTTATTTTAAGACAGATAAAAATTTCAGAAAAACTCAGCAGTTGTTTGAAAATAACAAAGTGGCAATGTGTTTCCATGGCGTATCTTTGGAGGGGATTGCCAAAAATACAGGCTTGGTGATTGACGAGCCAGGACGAATCTTTGAGAAAAAGTATCAGGAATATCTGTGGCAAAGCTATAATGCATATTCGCATCTTGATACAGAGATTCTGATTGAAGTAGAGCCAAAATTTGTGGAAATCTGGGATGATGATGAAGAAAAGAATGCCTATCAGATTTTCATCAATTTTGATACAGAAGAAGTTGAAATCAAGAAATACGATTAGGAGGTGTCAGTATGATTTCAAAAGAAGCATTTTTGGTTGAAAGCACAGTAAGCGCAGAAGATCTTAGAAAGAAGATTCTTCCTTACAGAGAACAGGAAAGAATCCGTAATGAGTGGCTGGTTGAACGTTTTGAAACAGTACTTCCACGCATTATGAAACGCTGCGGCATTGATCTGTGGGTGGTTGCATGCAATGAATACAATGAAGATCCTGTGTTCTGCAGCATGGTGCCAGCAGCTATGATTACTGCAAGACGTACTGCAATTCTGGCTTTCCACTTAAATGAAGAAGGCAAGATTCGAAGAATGGCATTGACTCGTCCGAATATTGGTCTGGATGATTATTATGAACTGATGTGGACCAATCAGAAAGGTTCTGCATGGCAGGATCCAAATGCACCATATCCGCCTGAAACACAGTTTGAATGTCTGGCTAGAATCATTCGTGAACTGGATCCTAAGAGTATTGGATTTAACATGTCTGAAAACTTTGCCTTTGGTGATGGATTGACTCATACACTGTACAAGAAAATGATTGAAGAAATGGATGAAAAATACATTGAACGCATTGTCAGTGCTGAAAATCTATGCGTAGGCTGGCTGGAAACACGTACAGAAAGAGAAATGGCAGCATATACTGGTATCATGCAGATTGCGCATGCCATGATTGATGAAGCCTTCTCAAGCCGAGTTGTTACTCCAGGCATCACCACCAATGCAGATGTTAAATATTTTATGATGCAGAAAGTCATTGATCTGGGATTGGTTCCTTGGTTTGATTTCTCTGTCAGCATCACTCGTGAAAAAGTGGGAACACTGCGCGGGGAACATGTCATCATGCCGGGAGACATTCTGCACTGTGATGTAGGGCTTAAATACCTTGGACTTTGCACAGATACTCAGGAAAATGCTTATGTACTTAAACTTGGAGAAACAGATGCTCCACAGTATTTGAAGGATTCACTTCGTCAAACGAACCGATTCCAGGAAATCGTTTGCTCAAATTATAAAGAAGGACGTTCTGGAAATGAAATCTTAAAGCTGTCTTTAGAACAGGCATTTGCGGAAGGCTTAAAGCCAAGTCTGTACACTCATCCAATTGGCTATCACGGCCATGGTGCAGGACCAACTATCGGATTAACAGATATGCAAGGTGGCGTTCCAGGGCGCGGTGATTATCTGCTGTACAATGACACAGCATATTCTCTTGAACTGAACTGCACAGTAGACGTCAAGGAATGGGAAACATCGTTCAGAATGTGCTTAGAAACAGATGTGCTGTTTACCAACGATGAAGTTTACTATCTGGCAGGACGACAAGAAAACTTCCATTTGATCAAATAATAACCAAGAAGTCAGGATCAACCTGGCTTCTTTTTTAAACAAATATTCTACATTTGTAGAATATTTGTTATACTATATTTGTAGATGAATTATTTATTAAAAGGAAGGGATGGAACTGTGAAAAAGGCAATACGTCGTTTGCCTGATAGTGAACTTGAAGTGATGCAGGCATTGTGGAGGTGCAAAACTCCAGCGAAACGCAGTGATTTACAGGAATGTCTTGATGCAGACAAACCGATTGCAGTAACAACACTTTTAACATTGCTGACAAGACTTCATGAAAAAGGATTCATTAAAATAGAGAAACAAGGCCGAGGCAGTGTGTATCTTCCTTTGATCAGTGAACATGATTATCAAGCTTCTCAAAGCAATCGTTTTTTAAATCAATTGTTTAAAGGGAACCTTTCAGCTTTTGCATCAGCACTATCTGACAGTGGTTTAAGCAAAGATGAGATTGAAGAACTAAGAGAATTGTTAAGAAGGAATGAACTATGAGTGTATTCTTTCGTAGTATCCTAGCTGCAGTATGTGTAGTGTTAATTGTCAGTCGAGTTACAGCGAACCATCGTTTGATAAAATTGAAAGGTAAATGGAAAAAGACGGATCTTAGCTCTTATCCTATTGATCCATCTGAGTTTCCAATCTATTTCTTATTGATTATTTCTACGATGGCTATTTTAAATCCAGATAGAACATTTTATACCTTGTCCTTATATTTTGGAATCATCTTAGATATAGCTGTTTATTATATTTTATTGATGATTTTCCGCACGATTATGAAAAGAAGATTTACTGCAAAAACCATAGCAATATTTTGGGTTTTGCCAAATTTTATGTATCTCCTCTTGTTTCCGGTTACTGCAATGCTTCCCAAAAGAATCGTTGTTTTGTCTGAAAATCTCTGGCTGATTATATTTGTTGTATGGATTACAGGATTTATCATTGTTTTACTGTTCTATATGATCAATCACCTTCGTTATCGAAAACAAATACTGGCAAAATCTGCTGCAGTAACGGATGAACACATTATTGATTTGTTTAGAAAAGAATTGGCTGGCTTGAGCTTATCTTTTGGTGAGAATTGCTTGACATGTTCTGGTCAAGTAAGTGCACCTTTCACGATTGGACTTCATTCAAAGAGCATACGTATTGTTCTTCCTCATACGCAGTATTCAGATGATGAATATCGATTGATTTTTAGGCATGAGCTAATTCATCTTCATCGAGAAGATAATATGGCCAAGTTTTATCTTGCCTTTGTCACAGCTTTGAATTGGTATAACCCATTGATATGGAAGGCAATGAGGTTTCATGCAGAAGACATAGAGAAAAGCTGTGATGAAGCAATGATGGTTGGAGCAGATAAGGATGCCAGAAAAGAATATGCTGAATTGATTTTAAATTCATCCTGTGATACAAGAGGGTTTACGACATGTTTATCATCTTCTGCCAAGTCCATGAAAGAAAGACTTTCAGCTATTTTGCATGAAAGGAAAGAAAGATTTGGACTGGGTTGGGTTAGCTTTGCAGTTTGTGTGCTGATTTTATTTGGAGGCAGAAATACAATAGGGATTTTATATGGAAAACTTGGAGATCATCTGCTTGATGGAAGGGTAAATGAGTCTTTTGAACAAGTCACTGTGATTGACTATCATCATAATGCTATTACACAGACGCTTTATGATACAGAAAACCCTGAAATGTGGATTGATCAGCTATCAAACTTGTCGATTATCAAGGTAGCAGATGAATACTGGGAATTTGTTGAGGCAGATTTCTGGATTGGTTTTTACTTTCATGATCAGGTATACAGTTTGTTTTTTGAAGAGTTCAATGAGGGAGTTTTGATTCGCGATGCTGAAGACAGAGATCGAACAACTCGAGGGATTTATTATACGGAAGATATAACGATAGAAGAGATAATACGACTAATCCAAAAGGATTGTCAAAGAAAGGAGGGGTGATATGCGGGTTTATGAAATGTTTCGAATCTGTTCAATGGCTTTGCTGATATCAGTGTTTGCAATTCGATTTGAACTTAGTTTTACTGAAAAAAATGCAAGAGAAAGAAGATATCATTCGCCTGTATTTTATCCAATCTATGCTCCAATAACTATTGTGGTATGGCTTGGGCTTTCTTTGGTTATGATGAGAATAAATACAGGTGTGCTGAGTTTAGAACAAATCGTAATCTATCTTTTTAATGTCATGATTTCAGTTAGTTTATATTTGTTTTTACTGATTATTGCTGCACCTAAATTATCAAAAAAAGTCGATCCATTGGTCTTGGCTGTGCTTTGGGTATTGCCGAATTTGAATTATGTATTTGCAGGTGAAGCATGGCATGTCAATCCTCAAATCGTACTTAGGGTTCCTGCTTGGCTGATTGATAGGCTGGATATGATTTTTATTATTTGGATAACCGGATTTGCGGGAATTCTGGTTTGGAAGGCGGCTGAACACCTTTTGTATCGAAACAATTTGTTAAAACATGCTACGATAATTAAAGATGAACATATTCTCAATTTATGGAAAAAAGAGAAGCAGGAACTCCATAAAAATATGCCTGAGCATGTTCTTGTGGTGTCTGAATCTGTTTCATCTCCTTTGACGATTGGACTGTTTCCGTCAACAAGTTTTGTGGTTTTGCCAAAAAAAGAATATACAGATGAACAGCTTATATTGATTTTTAGACATGAACTAATCCATATCAGTCGATATGATGGACTAACTAAGTTCTTTATCTGGTTTTGCATTGCGTTGAATTGGTTTAATCCGCTGATTTATTCTGCGATGAAACAATGTTCTACTCATTTAGAAATGTGCTGTGATGAGCTTGTAGTTTATCAGGAAAAGGATGAAGTTCGTAAAGCTTATACAGAATTGGTTTTAAAAGAATCTTATGATGAAAGAGGTTTTACTTCTTGCTTGTCGGCTTCTGCAAAAGTGATGAAAAAGAGGCTGATGAACGTTGTCAATCATCATGTGAAAACATCAGGTGTTTCTGTTCTGATTGTTTTCTCACTTGTTTCAATTTTATTTCAAAGCGGAATCGTTTTTGTGAATGCACAAGACAAAGGAAGGTACGTTTTTCATGAAGATGGTATTGAAGAAGCTCAGCTTGTTCGTGTTAAAATTTATGGAGTGAAATACAATGCCTCAAGCACTGAATCTTGGAAACAGGAGGCTTTAGAGGATGTTTTGTGTCAAATGGAATTGTTTGAACTTGTTGCAGGTGCTGATGATGATTATCTTGGTTCAAACAATGAAATTATCTATCGGTTTGGGTTTGGTGATTCAAGAGTAATTCGCTTGTGTGATTCAAAACAAGGAATGCTTGTAAAGTGGGAAAATCAGCTGTATTTGTGTGAAAATGAGTCGATAGAGACAATTTCTTCTATCTTTAAAAAGGAATAGGATGTGCATGCACATCCTTTCGCATTTTATGGTGAAATATGATATGATGATAAAGAAAAAGGAAGGACAGAGTAATTCTGTTTGGTGAAGATATGTATCGTGTGTTAGAACTGAATCCTCAGCTGCAGCCTTTTGCCGGCGATATTGATTTGCGTATGCATTTGTATCATGAGACAAAAAAACGTCTTGTAGGGGAAAATGGATCGCTGAAAGAGTTTGCGAATGCTCATGACTATTTTGGTATTCATCGTACGGAAACAGGCTGGGTGTATCGTGAATGGGCTCCATCTGCTTATCAGCTTTATTTAACGGGTGAATTTAATCAGTGGCATTGGCTGGATCATCCAATGACTCGTCTTGAAAATGGCATTTGGGAACTGGTGCTTGAAGGCGTGGATACTTTGTGGGATGGCTGCAAGGTTAAGACAATTGTGGATGCTAATATGACACGCACAGAACATCTTCCTCTTTATGCTCGCCGTGTAGTTCAGGATAAGGAAACTGTAGCTTGGTGTGCTGAAGTTGTGGATGACTGGAAAACGTTTGACTGGACAGATGCGGAATTCAAAGGTGAAAATGGACTTCTGATTTATGAAGCACATGTAGGCATGGCTCAGGAAGAAGGTAAGGTAGGATCTTATCGCGAATTTGCAGATTATACTCTTCCTCATGTAAAAAAAGCGGGATACAATACGATTCAGCTGATGGCGATCATGGAGCATCCATATTATGGAAGCTTTGGTTATCAGGTTTCGAACTTTTATGCAGCTTCCAGCTGGTTTGGAAAACCTGAAGATTTGAAATATCTTGTGAACAAGGCTCACGAAATGGGGATTCGTGTGTTATTGGATGTTGTTCATTCTCATGCGGTCAAAAATACTGCAGAAGGCATCAATATGTTTGATGGAACAACTTGGCAGTTCTTCCATGATGGTCCTAAGGGCGATCATCCTGCATGGGGGACAAAATGCTTCAATTATGGCAAGGATGAAGTGATTCATTTCCTTTTGTCCAATTTGAAATTCTGGATGACAGAATATCATTTTGATGGTTTCCGCTTTGATGGCGTTACCAGCATGCTGTATCATGATCATGGATTAGGAACTGATTTCAATTCAAATGACAAATATTTCTCGCTGAATACAGACACTGAAGCCATTACTTATCTGCAGCTGGCAACTGAGCTGATTCATGAAATCAATCCAGATGCAGTAACAGTTGCAGAAGATATGTCTGGTATGCCGGGAATGGCTCTGCCGATTGAAGATGGCGGTATTGGTTTTGATTATCGTCTGGCGATGGGGCTTCCTGATATGTGGATTAAAACAGTCAAAGAAAAACGTGATGAAGACTGGGAAATTGGCAAGATGTGGGGAGATATGTGCCTTAGACGCCCTGGAGAAAACACTGTGGCTTATGTAGAATCGCATGACCAGGCACTGGTTGGTGATAAAACGATGATTTTCCGTCTTGCTGATGCGGCAATGTATACTGATATGGAAAAGACAACTCACAATCCTGTCATTGATCGAGCTATCTCTTTGCATAAGATGATTCGTTTGTTTACAATGGCAGGCGGCGGGGAAGCGTACTTGAATTTCATGGGCAATGAATTTGGTCATCCTGAATGGATTGATTTCCCTCGTGAAGGCAATGGCTGGAGTTTTCATTACTGCAGACGTCAGTGGAGTTTGCTGAACAATGGTTTCTTGAAATACCAGTGGCTGGGAGAATTTGATCGAGATGTCATTCATCTGATTAAAGAAAATAAGATGTTTGATCAGCGTATGGGTGATTTGAGACTTTTGAAGGAACCGGAAAAGGTAATTGTATTCAACCGAAACGGCCTGATGTTTGCGTTCAATTTCCATACAAGCCAGTCATTGACCAATGTACTTGTGCCAGTTCATAACGGTAATGACTATGAGCTTGTGCTTTCCAGTGAAGATCACGTTTATGGAGGACATGCACTGGTTCATCACATGACATATCATGCAAAGCAGTTTGATGGACAGTGGTTTGTTGAATTGTATCTGCCTGCTAGAACTGCGGTCATTTTGAAGGAAATTGTTCCTGTGCAGGAAAAGCCAAAAAGAAAGCCAGGACGTCCAAAAAAAGTAAAATCCGAGGAAGCAGCAACTCCAAAGAAAGTTGCAAAGCCAAGAAAAAAAGAAAACTGAAGAAACAAAATAAAAGAAAGTTTCATTCATAAATCAACAAAAGAGCTGATAAGAGTGGTCAGCTCTTTTGTTGTCTATAGCAAAAAAGGAAAATAATTCGAATTTTGATAGAATTTGGGATTATGAAAGAAAAGAAAACGTTTTATGAAAATATTTTCAGAAAAACTTTCGAAAATAATGTAAAAAGTGATGATTCTTATTGAGAAAAAGCTTGTAAATGAGAAACATTGTGATAGAATTGTGAATGTAAGTTTTTGGTGAACGAGTTCACTACAAAACATTTTATTTTTTCAGGAGGATTTAGGATGTTAGCAACAGAATTCTATATCAGAAAGAGAAAAGAACTGACTGACTGGATGATGGACAACTCGCTGTATTTTGTTCACAGTGGAGAAATGATTGAATCAACAGATGATGAAAATTACTTGTTTGAGCCTTATCGTAATTTTGTCTATCTGACAGGTGTGAAAGAACCTGGTGCAATCTATCTTGCATGCAAGGTGAATGGAAAGGTTTCTGAAACACTGTTCATGCATATTCCAACAGAACGTGAAATGCGCTGGACTGGTGTAAGCTTTAATAAAGAACAGCTTCAGAAAGATACAGGAATCATGAACATCGTTCCAATGGAAACTTGGGAAGATGCAATCTCAAGATTGATGTTCAGAAATGATATTCAGGATATGTACATTGATGTGGCACGCTGGAGAATGAGTTATGCGCTCAATCCTGAACAGCGTTTAGCACATGAACTTCAGAAAGCTTATCCGTTTGTGACAATGCACAATGCATATCATAAAATCTGTTCGATGAGAACAATCAAATCGAAAGAAGAAATTGCAGCTCATTACAAATCAGCAGCAATTACAGAAGAAGCTGTGAAGAACATGCTGAAGAACATGAAGCCGGGTATGACTGAATGTCAGATTGAAGCATATTATGATTTTGTGCTGAAGAGCTACAATGTGAAGATTCCAGCATTCTGGACAATTGCAGCAACAGGCAAAAACGCATGCATTATGCATTATGTGGACAATGACACTGTAACAAAAGATGGCGACATGATTCTGTTTGATCTTGGGGCACAGTGGGATCACTACTGTACTGACGTGTCAAGAACTTATCCAGTAAACGGAAAGTTTACAGAACGTCAGAAACAGCTGTACAATGCTGTACTGAAAGGCTTGGAAGCAGCGCTTGATGCGACAAAGCCTGGCGTTGTAAAAGGTGATCTTCAAAAACTCAGTAAAAAAGTCATGGCTGAAGAACTTGTCAAGATTGGCAAGATTTCTACTCCAGAAGAAATTGACAAGTACTATTTCCATGGTTCAGGTCATTTCATTGGGTTGAATACACATGATGTTGGCGATGTTGATGGCATGGTTCTTGCAGAAGATATGATGTTTACTCTTGAACCTGGTCTGTACTTTGATGATGAAGAAATCGGCATCCGTATTGAAGATACAATCTTAGTCACAAAAGATGGCTGTGAAGTACTTTCTGCGGGTATTCCTAAAACTGTTGAAGAAATTGAAGCATTCATGAAGAAAGGAGAATGACGCATGTTCAAGTACATTTTAAAGCGTCTGGCAATGGGTGTTGTTGTAGTCTTCGTGATTGCGACCATTACATTCTGGCTGAGCCGTGCTTTACCAGGGGGACCTTTTGACCGAGACAAGCCTCTGAATCCAATCATCATTGAAAATCTGAACAAGAAATATAATCTGGACCGTCCAGTTGCGGAACAGTACATTGATTATATGGTGGATGTTGCCCAATTTGATTTTGGACCATCATATTTCTATGAAAATGAAACAGTCAATGATTACATTGATCGTTGTTTCCCAGTTTCATTGGTTCTTGGTATAGGGGCAATGATTGTTGCAATTCTGCTTGGTATTCCAGCTGGTGTCATTTCTGCGTTGAAACAGAATGGCTGGCAGGATAACATCATTAAGATTTTGACAACTGTCTTGGTATCACTTCCAAACTTCGTTATTGCATCTGCACTGATGTATTTTATCGGATACAAGCTTCGTCTATTGCCGGTTGCGCTGTGGGGAACACCTCAGCAGGCAATCATGCCGACATTGGCGCTGGCTGCTTATCCTTTGAGCTACATTACAAAAATGATGAAATCCAGCATGCTGGAAGTCATGAATTCAGATTATATTCGAACTGCCAAGGCGAAAGGGGCATCCAACTTCCTGATCGTCTACAAACATGCACTTAAAAATGCTGTGCTTCCAGTCATCACTGTTGTTGGTCCAATGTTTGCGGGGATCATCACAGGTTCGCTGGTTGTTGAAAAGCTGTTCGCTATTCCTGGTCTGGGAGAACAGTTTACAAAATCAATTTTCAACCGTGACTATCCAATGATCATGGGATTGACTATTTTCTATTCAATCCTGCTGATTGCAGCTACTTTGATCGTCGATGTTGTATACGCACTGGTTGACCCACGTATCAAGCTTGGAAAGGAATCGAAAGAGTGATGGATATGAACGAAAAGATTTCTTTTAAAAAAGTAAGCAAAGATGAAAAACAGGTTGAAAAGATTTTAAGACCTTCTACTACATTCCTTCAGGATGCATGGTATCGTTTCAAACGCAATAAGCTTGGGCTGTTTGGATTGATGATTATTCTGGTCATGCTTCTGTTTGCGATTGCCGGACCATATTTTATTCCATTCGACTATATCACTCAGGACTGGGCTAACATGTATCAGGCTCCAAACTCTGTTCACTGGATGGGTACAGACAATCTGGGGCGTGATATGATGGTTCGTATGGCTTATGGTGCTCGAATTTCACTTTCCTGTGGATTTGTAGCAGCTGTTATCTCACTGGGTGTTGGTGTTGTGTATGGTGCTATCGCTGGTTATGTCGGCGGAGCAGTAGACAATCTGATGATGCGTATTGTTGATATTATCAGTTCAATTCCTAGTATGCTGTATGTCATTTTGCTGATTATGTGGCTTGGAAGTGGATTGACAAACGTATGGATCGTTATTGGATTAACAGGATGGCTGGGCATGGCTCGTCTGGTTCGTGGTGAAGTTCTTTCACTGAAGAGCCGTGAGTTTGTCCTTGCTGCTCGAGTTTCCAATGTGTCACATTGGAACATTATTCTGAAGCATCTGATTCCAAACGCATTTGGACCAATCATCGTTTCGATGACACTTTCTATTCCAAGTGCAATCTTCCTGGAAGCTTCGTTGCAGTTCTTGGGCCTTGGTATTTCTGCACCAATGCCTAGCTGGGGCGGTCTGGCACAGGAAGGGATTTCAGCCCTCAGAACTTATCCTTATCTGATGTGGGTTCCTGCAATCTTCATCAGTTTGACAATTCTGGCGTTCAACTTCTTCGGTGATGCACTGAGAGATGCGCTGGATCCAAAACAGAATTGAGGTGGATGAGATGAGTAAATTATTAGAAGTTAACAATCTGTCCACATCCTTCTTCACTAAATTCGGTGAAGTCAAAGCGGTAAACAACATCAGCTTTGATTTGGAGCCTGGACAGGTACTTGCCATTGTTGGTGAATCTGGATCAGGAAAAAGTGTAACATCAATGTCAGTTATGAGACTGGTTGCCAAGGGTGGTAAAATCGTCAATGGTTCAATCATGTTTGACGGAAAAGATTTGGCAAAACTTTCTGAAAAGGAAATGTCCAAAATCCGCGGTAAGGAAATCAGTATGATTTTCCAAGATCCAATGACATGTCTGAATCCAGTATTTACTATAGGAAATCAGATGGAAGAATCATTGAAGCTTCACTTCAAAGGAATGACTGCTTCTGAACGTCATACCAAAATGCTGGATATGATGGAAAAGGTTGGTCTTTCCAATCCTGAAGAACGCTTGAAGCAGTATCCTCATGAACTCTCTGGTGGTATGCGTCAGCGTATCATGATTGCGATGTCTTTGCTTTGTGGTCCAAAACTGCTGATTGCGGATGAACCTACTACAGCTCTTGACGTTACAATTCAGGCACAGATCATGGATTTGATGCGTGACTTGTCAGAAGAGCTCAATACTGCAATTATTCTAATCACACATGACTTGGGCGTTGTTGCATCAATTGCAGACCGCGTGAATGTTATGTACTGTGGTGAAATCGTTGAAAGTGCACCTGTTAAGGATCTGTACTACAAACCGCTTCATCCATATACATGGGGTCTTTTGAAGGCATTGCCTCGACTGGATATGAAGGAAAATGAACTTCAGCCAATTCCAGGTTCGACTCCAGACTTGCTTCTGGAACAGAAAGGCTGTCCATTCTTTGATCGCTGTGATCATGCAATGGAATGCTGCCGTGATGGCAAACCTCCAATTTATGAAGTAGAAAAAGGACACTTTGCAAAGTGCTGGAGATATCATCCTGAATTCAAGGAGGAACAGTAAGATGGAAAAGAAAAAACTTGTTGAAGTCAAACATCTGAAAAAGCACTTTACGATTCAAAACAGCGGATCTTTGTTCAAGGCAAACAAAGATATCCTGAAAGCTGTTGATGATGTTTCATTTGATATTTACGAAGGTGAAACATTGGGGCTGGTTGGTGAATCAGGCTGTGGTAAGACGACATTGGGTCGTACTATCATGCGTCTGTATGATCCAACTGGTGGAGAAATCCTGTTTGAAGGAAATGATATTTCTAAACTGAATACCAAAGAACTTGCACCTTTCCGTAAAGATATGCATATGATTTTCCAGGATCCATATGCTTCCCTCAATCCAAGAATGACCGTTACTGAGATCATTATGGAATCCATGATTAATGATACCGATTTGCCTGCAGAAAAGCGTAAAGAACGTGTTCTTGAGCTTTTGGAACTTGTAGGATTAAATAGTGACCATGCTACCCGTTTCCCTCATGAGTTCAGTGGTGGACAAAGACAGCGTGTTGGTATTGCAAGAAGTCTTGCTGCTAACCCTAAATTCATTGTCTGCGATGAACCTATCAGTGCATTGGATGTTTCCATTCAGGCACAGGTAGTGAATCTCTTGAAGGAATTGCAGCATAAGCTTGGTCTTACCTATTTGTTTATTGCCCATGACTTGTCCATGGTGCAGTACATTTCGGACCGTGTAGGTGTTATGTACCTTGGTAAAATGGTGGAACTTGCAGATTCAGATGTTCTGTATTCTACACCTCTTCATCCATACACTGAGGCACTAATGTCTGCCATTCCAATCCCTGATCCTGACGTTGAGGAAACAAAACGCAGAATCATCGTTGAAGGAGAAGTTCCATCTCCAATTAACCCACCATCAGGCTGTGCGTTCAATACGCGCTGCCCTAAGGCGACAGAACGATGCAGAAAAGAATGTCCTTCATTGAAGGAAGTTATTCCTGGTCATTTTGTTGCATGCCATTTGTACGAAAAATAGGAGGAAAGAAAAATGAAAAAACTTTGTTTGATTCTGATGGCTGCTCTGCTGTGCTTCGGTATGGTAGCATGCGGTGACGACACAAACACTGACACTCCAGCTGGTGATGATACACCAACAACTAAGACTTTGAAGTTCAACGTAGGGTTTGAACCAGACAACTTTGACCCTCAGGCTTCCAACGTAATGGAATCATCTATTCACATTGGACAGATTACAGACTTCCTGTACAGAGAAGATGCTAGCGGTAACTTCGTTCCATCTCTGGCAGAAGGCTACACTGTAACTGATGATGGTCTGACTTATACTTTCACTCTGAAAGATGGTATCACTTTCGCAGACGGTACTCCAATCACTGCTGAAGACGTTGTCTTCTCTTGGACTCGTGCTCTGGATCCAGCTAACGCATTTGAATATGCTTACCAGCTGTACTACATCAAGGGCGGAGAAGAATTCAATGCAGGTGTAGGAACTGCTGAAGATCTGGCTTTGAAGGCTGTAGATGAAAAGACAATTGAAGTTACTTTGACTACACCTGCTCCTTACTTTGTATCTCTGACTGGTTTCACAACTTATGGTATCGTTTCTAAGAAGTTCGTTGAAGCTCAGGAATCTTATGGTGCAGACGTTGCTTCTACTCTGGCTTCTGGACCTTTCACACCAGTTGAATGGGTTAAGGGACAGTATGTTAAGTATGCTAAGAACGAAAACTACTGGGATAAAGACGCTGTAAAGCTGGATGAACTGTATATCTACTGTGTGTCTGAATCTTCAACTGAAATTCAGATGTATGATACAGAAATGCTGGATATCACTTACATGACTATGTCAGTTGCTGACCAGACTCGTCTGGGTGCTGAAGGAAAGCTGAAAGAATTCGGTAACCTGATGACTCGTTACATCATGGTCAACAATGAAAACCCAGTTCTGGCTGATGCAAACGTTCGTTCTGCTCTGCTGCTGGCTCTGGATCGTAAGGTTCTGGCTGAAAACGTTGTTACTAACTCTGTAGCATGCGGTGGCTTCATTCCTAACCAGATGGCTGCTGTTGACAATCCATCTAATGTATTCCGTACAGAAGATCTGCTCCCAGCTGAAGGTGATATCGCTAAGGCTCAGCAGCTGCTGGCTGATGCTGGTTACCCTAACGGTGAAGGATTCCCAACTGATATGGAATTGATCTACACTACTGGTGAAGCTAACAAGGCTCTTGCTGAAGCTATCGTTGAAATGTGGCGTGTAAACCTGAACATCAACATTACTGCAGCTAACCTGGAAGGTACAGTACGTCGTGACCGCAAGAACACTGGTGACTTCGAATTCTCACTGGATGGCTGGTCTACTGACTACCTCGATCCATTCTCATTCCTGGAAATCTGCATGAGCGACAACCAGTACAACAATGGTAAATACTCTAATGCTGAATACGATGCATTGATGACTGAAGTTAAGTACTCTGCAGACCAGACACTTCGTCAGCAGAAGATGGTTGAAGCTGAAGAAATTCTGGTTGCTGAAGCTGGTGTAATGCCTCTGTACAACGGTACTAAGATGTACATGGAAAGAGAAGGCGTAACTGGAGTTGTTCGTTCTCTGCTTGGTCAGATGGACTTCAAGTGGGCGGACATCACTAAATAAGCAATCGCTTACTGAAAATACAATTTAATCAATAGATTAGCCAGGCCGGCTCGTACACTGGCCTGGCTTTTCTGCACTAAGGAGGAACATAATATGTGCAATGAAAAAACAAGAATTCTTGAACCTTATGGTAATGTCAATGTGGAATTGTTAAAAGATTTCTGCCAGGCAAAGGGGATTACTGGCCATGAAGCAGGCGCAAGCCGTGTCATGAAAAAATGGATGGAAGGTTATGTGGATGAAATCGAATATGATAACCTTGGATCCATTCTGGGAACAAAGAAAGGTTCCGGCAAAGGACCTAAATTTGCGATGTTTGGACACTTGGATGAAGTTGGTTTTTATGTAAAGAAAATTGAAGATTCCGGCTATATCCGCGTAGTCAATGCAGGAGGTCTGTGGCCTCATGTGCTTCTGGCTCAGGAAGTCATGATTACTACTCGTGAAGGAAAAGAAATTTATGGTTTAATCAGTGCACCTGCTCCTCATGGCATGCCTGCAGAAGTCAGAAATAAAGTAAAAGAACTGGATGAACTGTTCATTGATATTGGTGTCTGTGATAAGCAGGAAGCTGAAGATTTGGGCATTCGCGTGGGAGATATGATTACTCTTGTTTCTGAATTTAGAGAAATGGCAAATCCAAACTATCTGATGGCAAAGGCATGGGATGATCGAATCGGTGCTGCAATTGCAACTGAAGTTGTGCGCAACCTCAAAGGTGTAGAACATGAAGCTGATGTTGTTGCAGTGGGTTCTGTTCAAGAAGAAGTGGGACTTCGCGGTGCAAAGACTGCGGCTTATATGGTAGATGCAGATGTAGCGATTGCACTGGATGTTACTTTGGCCAATGATGTGCCTGATTCAAAGTTTGGATCACCACTTGCTTCTGGTGTAACATTGTCTGTGATGGATGGATCTGTCATTGGCAATCGTGAACTGATTTACTGCATGGAAGATCTGTGCAAAGAACTTGGTTTGACTTTTGTGCATGATATCTTTATGCGTGGAGGAACAGATTCTGGTGAAATTCATATGACTCGCAATGGTGTTATCAATATGACTATTTCTATCCCTGCAAGATCAATTCATTCTCATCGTGGTGTTGTACATCGCAAAGACATTGCTGATACAGTTACTTTGCTGACTGAATTTGCAAAACGTCTGAACTGGGATATGGTTGAAAAGTTCCGCTGCTCTAACCGATAGGAGAAGCATATGAGAGAAATCACACTGGAAACATTAGAACAGTATCAGAGTGATTATATGAAGGATCCTCTGCAGCGTGCTGTTCGTAGAGCATTGTATCAGGCACCTCTGTTTCAGGCTGCAACTGTTCAGGAAAATGAAGGAAACATGCAGCATCATTTCTCCATTGATATCAAGACAATGGAGGCAACTAGTCAGGGACAAAGCGGACGCTGCTGGATTTTTGCCGGAATGAATGTACTGCGTGAAATCGTGGCTAAGAAACTGAATCTTGAAAAATTTGAGCTTTCGCAGAATTATATTGCTTTCTATGACAAGCTTGAAAAAATCAATTTTATGATGGAATCTATCATTGAATTGAAGGAAAATGCATGGGATGAACGGACTTTGGCATGGGTTTTAACAACAGGTATTCAGGATGGCGGTCAGTGGGATATGATTTGTGCTGTCATCAAGAAGTATGGCGTTGTGCCTCAAAGCGTATTTCCTGATGCTTACCAGGCAAGAAGTACGCGCGACATGAACAAGCTTCTAAATCGTCGTCTAAGAAGATTTGCGAAAGATGTGAAGGCAAACAAAGACGACTGTGCTAAAATTACAGAACTGAAAGAACAGGCGCTGAAAGAGCTTTATGGATTCTTGTGCACATGCTTTGGAGTTCCTCCAAAAACATTCAGCTTTGATGTGGTTGACAAAGATGGCAAGTATTATCGTGATGACAATCTGACTCCGCATAGCTTTTATGATAAATATGTAGGAATCAACTTAGATGACTATGTCAGCATTATTCATTCACCAACAGTTGATAAGCCTTATTATCAGACATTTACGGTTCAGCATTTAGGAAATGTTGTTGGTGTGCCTGTCACATATTTGAATCTTCCTTTGGATGAATTTAAAAAGAGTGTCGTATCACAGCTCTCTGATCAGGAAATCGTCTGGTTTGGAAGTGACTGCGGGAATTATATTGATCGTCCTCATGGCGTATGGGATGCATCAAGCTTTGATTTAAACGGTCTTTTCAACATTGATTTTACAATTGACAAAGAATATTCTTTATACACTTGGGATAGTGCAATGAACCATGCGATGGTATTAACAGGAGTTAATCTTGTAAATGGTCAGCCAGATAAGTGGAAAATTGAAAACAGCTGGGGTAAAGAAAACGGTCATAATGGCTATTATGTAGCTTCTGACAGCTGGTTTGACAGCTATGTGTATCAGGCAGTTGTACACAAGAAATATTTAACTGAGACTGCTTCAAAAGCTTTAGACAATGAAGCTGTTCTGTTGAACCCATGGGATCCAATGGGAACTTTAGCAGACTAGAAGGAGAATATATGATTTCTAAAGAAGAATTTCTGGTTGAAAGCACAGTAAGTGCTGAAGATTTAAGAAAAAAGATTCTTCCTTACAGAGAACAGGAAAAGGTAAGAAATGCCTGGCTGGAAGAACGTTTTGAAACAGTGCTTCCAAGAGTTATGAAACGCTGCGGCATTGATCTTTGGATTGTTGCCTGCAAGGAATACAATGAAGATCCAGTTTTGACAAGTATGGTTCCTGCTGCCATGATGACAGCTCGCCGTACGACAATTCTGGCATTCCATCTGCAGAAAGATGGCAAGATTCGCAGAATGGCATTGACTCGTCCAAATGTTGGACTGGATGGCTATTATGAATCTGTTTGGACTCATCAAAAGGATTCTGTATGGCAGGATCCAAATGCGACATATCCACCAGAAACACAGTTTGAATGTCTGGATAGAATCGTGCGCGAAATCGATCCTGAAAAGATTGGTTTAAACTATTCACCTACTTATGCATTTGGCGATGGTTTGACTTATTCGCTGTATCAGGATATCGTTGGTGCACTGGATAAAAAGTATGTTGATCGTATCGTCAGCGCTGAACACCTGTGCATTGGCTGGCTGGAAACACGTACTGAAAAAGAAATGGCAGCTTATACAGGTATCATGCAGATTGCTCATGCGATGATTGCAGAAGCATTCTCAAGCCGTGTTGTTCATCCTGGTGTCACTACTAATGAAGATGTTAAGTACTTCATGATGCAGAAAGTCATTGATCTCGGTCTGATTCCTTGGTTTGACTTTGAAGTTTCTATCCGCCGTGCAGGTGTTGGCTATGTTGATGGCGAAGCTGTGATTATGCCAGGAGATATTCTGCACTGCGATGTAGGGCTTAAGTATTTGAATCTGTGCACAGATACACAGGAAAATGCTTATGTTTTAAAATTAGGTGAAACAGATGCACCTGATTATTTGAAGGATGCTTTGCGTCAGGTTAATCGTTTCCAGGAAATTGTTTGCGCTAACTATAAAGAAGGACGCACTGGAAATGAAATCCTAAAGATGTCAAGAGAACAGGCAATTGCAGAAGGACTTAAGCCATCATTGTACACTCATCCAATTGGCTATCATGGTCATGGTGCAGGTCCAACGCTAGGTCTGTGGGACATGCAGCAAGGTGTTCCAATTCAGGGAGATTATCCGATGTACAATGATACATGCTACTCACTGGAGCTTAATTGCACGGTAGATATCAAAGAATGGAATACTTCATTTACTCTTGGTTTGGAAACAGATGTTCTGTTTACAAATGATGAAGTTCATTATCTGGCAGGACGTCAGGAAAGCTTCCATTTAATCAAATAACTGAAGTGAGAAGTTCATTGCTTCTTTGATTTGTGATAAAATAACAATAGATAAAGGGGGTACTTGAAATGAGTCAAGGATTAATCGTCGTACTGTCTGGTGCTAGTTCTGTCGGCAAAGGTAAAATTGCAGATGAACTGTTAAAAGATCCAGATTTAAAACTGATGTACTCAATATCTCTGACAACACGTCCGCAGAAAGAACATGAAGTGGATGGAGAAGACTATTATTTTGTTTCCCATAAGCAGTTTGCCACTGCACTAAAGAAGAAAGAGCTGCTTGAATACACATCATTCAATGGCTATTACTATGGCACACCTCGTGCTCAGGTTGACTTTCTTGTTGAACAGGGTAAAAATGTCTTGCTTGAAGTGGAAGCTCAGGGGGTTGGACAGATTAAGCTGTTTAAGCCTGATGCACTTTGCTTCTTCGTTTTGCCTAAGAGTTTTGAAGATCTGGAACGCCAGATTCATGAAATCTATGGTGACAATGATGCAAGTGTTGAAATGCGTATCAACAAAGCAAGAATGGAAATGGAATTGGCACCTCTGTGGAGAAACACAGTAACCAATGAAGATATTCCAGCTGCTGTTGCTGAAATCAAGGCAAAGATTCTGGAAGAATTGGAAAACAGAAAAAACAAAAAATAAAGACAAAAAACAGGAATTCATGAAGCGATAAAACGCTGCATCAATTGGGTTAACACCAACTGGTGGGGACCCAGTAAATGATGCCACCAGATAGTGGGGATATACTCCGCCATCTAATGGGGATAAAATGAGAGGTCAAGCTCATATGAGTTTGACCTCTTTTTCAATGATTATTTGAGTGAGAAA
>JAFQKG010000151.1 GCA_017397025.1 Erysipelotrichaceae bacterium
AAAGCCAGTCCAATGCCTGCTCCTCCTGACTTTCTAGAACGAGACTCATCTTCGCAATAGAACGGCTCCCAGATTTGATCAAGATGACTCTTTTCAATTCCTATTCCTGTATCTGCAATTTCAATTCTTACAGATGACTTTAATGGTTTGACTGTGATGTGAACACTGCCATCAGGAACATTGTATTTGATGGCATTTTCTATCAGATTATTGAATGCCCGTGTCAATAACGCTTCATTCTGCATCACTGTACAATTTTGTTTGCACTGCAAATGAAGACTTATCTTCTGTTTTTCTGCACTCAAGCGATGATCTTCCAATATCTGCAGCAATAGGTTCTGAACACAAACTGCATCATTGAACTCTATTCGTTCTTCCTTTGTAAAAAGAAGCAAGTCTTGCACAATTGATATCAATCGATCAATGTTTTTTTCAGTTACAGAGAGCACCTCTAACATTTCCTCTGATGAAGGATGTTCATCCATATGCATGACCTGAATTCCTGTTTTCATCGTTGTTAAAGGGGTTTTCAATTCATGAGCGACATTGCGGCTGAATTCTTTTTGACGCTTGAAACTTGCTTCCAAACGATCCATCATGGAATTGAATGATTTCTGTAGACTTCCCACTTCATCATTGATTCCTGATTCTTCTACTCTACGATTCAGATTGTTTCCTGTAATCGTCAAAACACTTTGATTGAGTTCTTGAATAGGACGAAGTGCCCGTGCAGAAAGCACATAAGCAATTACCATTCCCATTAACGTACATAGAAACAATGTTAAAATTGCAATGCTGTTGAACTTTCTGGAAATTGCACTGTTATCTGGAAAATAAACGCTGGAACTAGATGCATCTGCATCCGTCAGCTGATCTTCCATCAACATTGAAAGATCATCCTGAATGGCATCAAAATGGACAAACTGCGGATCTCCTACAACAATGACATTTTTGCCAGTGAACTGATTTTCACTGTTTTTTATCAGTTCACCTTCCATTCCATTGAGTGCAGACGTCACTTGTGAATTTTCAATAGAATTCTGATAATAATAGTTCACATTGGTCATCACTACATCAAATCCATCATTCGCGAAATAAATATTGACCATCATCATGCACAAAGATGAAATAAAAACGACAGCTCCAGTCATCAGTGTAATACGCCATCTTAATGGCATTCTAAAGTGCTGTTTCATAAGGCATCTCCAGAATCATATATCCTCTTCCTCGGACATTTTTAATATATTCATGAGCTGGATCTTCTTTCTCCAGTTTTTTCTTAATTGAATGCAGATGGAATTTCAACGCATTGGAAAACAAATCAGTGTCTTCATCCCAGCACTGTTCAATCAATTTCTCCTGAGATACCACCTGTCCTTGATGAAGAAATAGACATTCTAGAATCATTGATTCTTTCCGAGTAAAAAACATAGGCCGGCCTTGGAGGGTGACTTCATGACTTTTCAGATTCAAGGTCAATGAACCGCAGCGATAGAGCGTAGAGCGCTGTGCATATGAAATTCTCAATAGCGTGCGTATTCTTGCCTCGAGTTCGAGAAAGTCAAAAGGCTTGCACAAATAGTCATTCGCCCCTAAATCTAATCCTTCTACACGTTCTTCGATCTTTGTTCGCGCTGAAAGAATCAATATTTTTACAAATTCATCTTTTTTTCTTATCCTTTTTAACACTTCCAAACCATCCATCTTAGGAAGATTCAAATCAAGGATAATGCAGTCATATCCTCCTGTTTCCCAAAGATACAGTGCTTCTTCTCCATCTTTTGCTAAATCACTTAAATATCCGCTTCGATGAAGACCCTTTTGAATAAAATAAGCTAAATCTTCTTCATCTTCAACAATCAACAGTTTCATGGTATTCCCCCTATCCAATCAGCTGATTTTTTAAAAATGTTACTAGGACTGCTAATAATGCAAAAAACAAGAGTCCAATCCATACATCTTTATTTCTAGTTTTTGCCATAGACATTCCCCCTGTCATGACTGAAGTCTATCACAGTTTGAGTTAGAATACAGTTAGATTGTTAACTCTTTTTTAATTCTTAAAAAGCTTCAAAAATTCTTTAGAAATATAATCAGGCACGATGAATTTCACCGTGCCTGTTTCACTTTATTGTTCTGCCCTCAGCTCCATCAGGATATCTCTGAGCTCTGCCGCTCTTTCAAAATCCAGAACCTTAGCTGCATCTCTCATTTCCTTTTCAAGGTTTTTCATGAGCTCTGCTTTGTCTTTCTTTGCCGTTTTTGACTTCTTCTTCATGTACCGTGCTGCCATTTCTTTTGTTTCTTTTCCAGCAATGGCTTCATGAATGTCTTTGATGATTGTTTTAGGAGTAATTCCATGTTCTTCATTGTAGGCCATTTGAATCGCACGTCGACGATTGGTTTCTGTTATCGCTTTGTTCATGGAATCCGTCATATTGTCTGCATACATGATGACACGTCCATTGGCATTACGCGCAGCACGTCCAATGGTCTGAATCAATGAACGTTCGGAACGCAGAAAACCTTCTTTGTCAGCATCCAGAATGCATACCAGCGAAACTTCTGGAATATCCAGTCCTTCACGAAGCAGGTTGATCCCTATCAGGATATCATATTTCCCTTTTCTCAAATCACGAATGATTTCTGTACGCTCCAGTGTCTTAGTTTCATGATGAAGATAAGCCACTTTGTAATCCAGCTTTTTAAAATAGTCACTTAAATCCTCTGCCATTTTGACAGTGAGTGTTGTAATCAATGTACGCTCATTCTTTTCAATCTGCTCATCTATCTGATCTTTAAGATGATCTATTTGTCCTCTGGTCGGTACCACCTCAATCAACGGATCCAAAAGTCCCGTTGGACGGATGATTTGTTCTACAACCTCTCCCTTTGTCTGTTCCATCTCGTAGTTACCAGGTGTAGCAGAGACAAAAATAGCTTGATTCACGCAGCCTTCAAACTCTTCAAACGTCATCGGACGATTGTTTAAAGCACTTGGAAGACGGAATCCGTAATCCACCAGAATCTGTTTGCGGGCACGATCGCCATTGAACATGCCTCTGACTTGAGGTAGTGAAACATGACTTTCATCTACAACCAATAAAAAATCATCTGGAAAATAGTCGAACAGATTCCATGGGCGCTGATCAGGTGTTCTTCCATCAATATGCATGGAGTAGTTTTCAATTCCTGAACAGATGCCAAATTCTCTGAGTGCTTCCAAATCATAGCGACAGCGCTGTTCCAGACGCTGAGCTTCCAAAAGCTTGCCTTCTTCTTTAAACTCTTTAAGCCTTTCTTCTAGTTCTTCCTCGATACAATTGCAGGCTCTGCGCATTTCATCCATAGGACGAGCATAGCCAGAAGCAGGAAAAACATTGTAAAGTGCATAGCTGTTGTACACTTTTCCTGTAAGCAGATCCACTTCTGAAATACGTTCAATTTCATCATCATACATTTCTATACGAAGTCCATATTCATCCGTATGTCCTAAAGTCACTTCAATGACATCACCGCGTACACG
>JAFQKG010000152.1 GCA_017397025.1 Erysipelotrichaceae bacterium
CTTAACGCTATGAAAAATGACGAATTTTTTAAAAAATTCGTCACTATCTTGTGCTTGTTGTGTATAATAGGCTTGTTTCAAGGAAACATGTCAGTCGCAGCTCTCTGACATTAATCAAAACAAGAAAGGATCACTTTTAAAAATGAAAACAAATAAGCTGAGACAAATGGTCTTTGCGGCTCTGATTGCGGCGATATATGCTGCCTTAACACTGATGCTCGCACCTATTTCCTTTGGGAATATACAGATTCGCATGTCTGAGGCGATGGTTCTGCTGCCTGTACTTTTTGCGCCATCGGTTGCCGGTGTTACGCTAGGATGCTTTTTGGCAAATTTGCTGGGTGCGATGATGGGGCTTAATCTTCTGGGGTATCTGGACTGCATCATTGGGACTGCAGCTACTTTTTTAGCAGCAGTGCTTACTCAAAAATACGCTGATGTGCGATTCAGGGATATTCCATGGCTGTCAGTGCTGATGCCTGTGGTTTTTAATGGAGTATTGATTGGATTTGAGCTTGCCTATGCACTGATGCCTGAACAGTGGATGACAGGATTTATCATTTTTGGGTTGGAAGTTGCTTTAGGTGAATTAGTGGCAGTAGGACTGTTTGGAATTCCTCTGGTCCGCGCTTTTGAAAAAGCTAAAATTAAGGAAAGATTTGGATTATGATAGAAGAAGCTGTATGTGCTTCTTCTTTTCTTTTGAGTTTTAGATGGGGTATGGTATAATACATCTATTAAAGGTGGTGTTTTTGTCATGCGCAAAAGCTGGTTTATTACATTTGAAGGTCCTGATGGAAGCGGGAAAACAACTGTTTCTACGATGGTCTATGAAAGACTTCTTCGTGATGGGTTTGATGTGATTTTAACGCGTGAGCCTGGAGGAATTGATATTGCAGAACAAATCCGTAAGGTGATTCTTGATCCAGCCAACACAGCGATGGATGATCGAACAGAAGCACTGCTTTATGCGGCAAGCAGAAGACAGCATCTGGTGGAAAAGGTATTCCCTGCTTTGAAAGATGGAAAAATTGTGCTGTGTGACCGTTTCCTTGATAGCTCTTTGGCATATCAGGGTGCAGGAAGAGGTTTAGGTATGGATGAAGTGCTGAAAATCAATCAGTTTGCGATTGATCAGTGCATGCCAGATAAGACGCTATATTTGGATTTAGATGCGGAAACAGGTTTAAATCGTATACAGAGCCGTTCGTTCAAAGATCGCCTGGATCAGGAAAGCATTGACTTTCATTATCGAGTTGTCAATGGCTACAAAGAAATTGTCGAACGTTTCAAAGAAAGAATGATTGTGATTGATGCATCACAGTGTGCTGAAAAGGTTGCTGAAGATGCTTATCAGAAAATCCTGGAGATGATTCAATGAATCGGCTTGAAATAGAACAGCCTGTTGTTTATCGGACATTAAAAAATTGTCTTGAACAGAATCGTCTTTCTCATGCGCTTCTTTTTGCAGGACCTAAAGGAACTCCAAAAATGGAGACAGCACTGCTTGTAGCACAGAGTCTGTTTTGTGAAGATGCACATCCTTTTGGGTGTGGCCAGTGCTCAGTGTGTAAGAGAACACAGCGCAGAGAATATGCGGATTTGATTTTTTTGGATGGCACCAGCAAATCTATCAAGAAAGAGGAAATTCTTTTGCTTCAGGAGCAGTTTTCCAAGACTGCAGTTGAAAAAAGCGGAAAAAAGGTATACATCATCAATGCCGCAGAAAATGCGACAACAGAAGCTTTGAACAGCCTTCTAAAGTTTCTTGAGGAGCCAATGAGTCAGGATGTCACTGCTATCTTGATTGTTGAAACAGTAGATCGCCTTCTTCCAACGATTGTCTCACGCTGTCAGATTCTGCCTTTTCGTCCAGTTGAAAGAAAAAGCTGCGCAGAAAAGGCGATTGCTCTGGGATGTCCTAAGACGGATGCATGGCTGATCAGTCATTTTATTAAAGACCCTGAAGCAGTCACTCGTTTCAGTGAAAGCGACATATACCAAAAAGCCTATGCTGCATTTGAACTGTTTGTTGAACAGATGGACGATTTGTCTGAGAGCCTAGTGGATCTTCAGTGTGAGCTGGCGGGTTCAAAATCAGATGCTAAGGAAACATTAAAATGTTTTATTGATCTGCTGACAACATTTTTTGAAGAATTGTCATGTACAAGTGATGACATGCCGCTTCAGATAAAAATCAAAGCAGATAAAATACGCAGAAAAAGCCTGAATCTGGCACAGATTCAGATTCTTCTTCTGGAAACGAAAGATAAGCTCAATAGACCTTATAACTTGATGCTTATCACTGATCAGCTTTTGATCAAACTCATGGAGGTGATTGAATGAGTGAACAACAGATGGAATTTAAATACGCAGTCTCTGTGAGATTTCATAATTCCCGTAAACCTTATACTTTTGGCTGCAACGATGAAACAGTAGCTTATGGTGATTTTGTTGTTGTGGAAACAGTGCGCGGACTGGAACTAGGAGAAGTTGTTTCTTCTTTAGCAGATGCATCTTTGCTGAAAACAAACACACCATTGAAACCAGTTGTCCGTAAAGCAGAATATGAAGACAAACAAGCGGCAAAAGAAAATCGTGAAGCCGCAAAAGTGGCGATGGAGCAGTGCAACCAGTGCATTGAAAAGCTCAAGCTGGACATGAATCTCATTAGTGCTGAGTACACATTGGACCGTTCCAAAATCGTATTTGTCTATGTTTCTGAAAATCGTGTAGATTTTAGAGAACTTTTAAAGGAACTGGCAGCAATTTTCCACTGCCGAATTGAACTGCGTCAGATTGGCCCAAGAGACAAGGCAAAACTGGTCGGTGGACTGGGGTCCTGCGGCATGGAAACATGCTGTTCAAGATATCTGAACAGCTTTGATGTAGTTTCTATCAACATGGCCAAAAATCAGCTGCTGGCACTGAATATTCCGAAACTTTCTGGACAGTGTGGAAAACTGATGTGCTGTTTGAAATATGAAGATGAAGCTTATACAGAACTTCGTGAAGGACTGCCTAAGCAGAATGCACAAGTGGAATATGAAGGCAAGATGTATCGTATGACTTCTATGAATGTCATTACTCGTACATGCAAACTGGAAAATCGTGAAACTGCATTGTTTATTACTTTGGATGAACTGATTGAAAAGGGAACGTTCAAGAAGCGTGAAGTTAAAGGAGCTAAGCCTCAGGAATCTGCAGGAGAAGCCAAGCCTCAGCCTAAAATTGAGGAAAAGGCATTGAACGCGGATGAACCAGTTCCAACAGCATCAATAGAAGAAACAAAACCAGTGAAGAAGGAAAAACCTGCACGTCCTAAGAAGGAAAAGCACAAAGAACATACAAAACCTGTAGAAGAGTCTGTGGAGAAGAAAGAACCGGTTCAGCCACTTCCTCATCAGGACAAAAAAGAAAAAACTGAACGAAAAGAAAAACCAGTTCGTAAAGATCGCCCTGAAAAGAAGGAAAAACCTCAGGAAAACAAACCTCAGGGTGAAAAGAGAAGCTTTAAGAAAAAAACGGAAACACAGGAAGAGAAGTCATCCGAAGCAGTGTCGGAAACAAGTGAAAAAAAACCTCATCGTCCTCGTCATCGACATCACCATCGACCTCATCGAAACGCAGAAACTAAACCTGCAGAAAAGAAAGAATCATGATTCGACAGAAGAGTTTTCAAGAGGGGCAGACTTGTCTTTATCTGGTGGCAACACCCATTGGAAATCTGCAGGAATTGACACCGCGTGCGATTTCAATTTTACAGGAAGTTGATTTGATAGCGGCAGAAGACACCCGCAATACAATGAAACTTCTTAGCCATTTCGATATTCATACCAAAGTAATTGCCCATCATTCGCACAATGAAAAACAAAGCACTGAGGGTATTGTTCAGCTGCTTCATGAAGGTAAAAATATTGCTTTGGTATCTGATGCAGGCTATCCTCTTATTTCAGATCCTGGGCAAACTTTGGTGCCGCGTGCGATTGAAGAAGGATTTGCGGTGATTCCAGTCAATGGGTCAAGTGCTATGTTGAGTGCTTTGGTTGCTTCTGGTTTGTGTGCCATGCCATTTTACTTTCATGGGTTCCTCTCTTCAAAGAGTTCACAGGCTAAAAAGGAACTAAATGAGTTGAAATCAATGAAGTGTACCATGGTGTTTTATGAAGCGCCTCATCGTATTGAAGATACCTTGAAAGTTATGCTGGAAGTTCTTGGGAATCGAAAGATTTCTCTTTGCAGAGAACTGACAAAGCGTTTTGAGGAATTTATTCGCGGAAATATCACGGAGGTGCTTGAAACTGTTTCTGAACTGAAGGGTGAAATGGTCCTTGTTGTAGAGGGTGCTTTAGAAGAATCTACTCAAGAAATCGATGTGCTTGCTTTGGTGGAGCAGTTAATGCAAGAAGGATTTTCTACCAGTGCAGCTATCAAAGAAGCTGCAAAGAGAACCGGTATTTCAAAAAATGAAATTTATCGTCAAGTTCATGCGTCTGAGTCATAGCTCAGACGTTTTTTAATGATGAAAATTGTTTCAGAAAGTTGATGTATTCATTTTCAATGAACGGGCGTATAATAAATCTATCTGGAGGATAGAGTATGAAGAGAATCAATGAATTATTAAAGCAAACAGTCAGTCCAAAGCGTCTCTATACAAATGTTAAAGAAGTATCTTCTTTTCATCGTATTCAGGCATCCACTGGCTTTAGAGCTGCGGCCAATTACTGCAAGAATGTTTTTGATCAATTGGGAATTAAGTCAAACATCATCAGCTATGACGCTGATCCAGATGTCTGGTATCTGCAAAACAAGATGTTTCTGGAATGGGATTTAAAAGATGCTTGGCTAAAACTGAACGAACCTGAAATGCTTCTGTGTGATGCGCAGGCAGAACCAATTTCTGTGATTCAGAAAAGCTATCCAGCCGATTTTACAGATGGAGTTGAACTGGTATATCTTTCTGAAGGAAATCATCCTGAAAAGTATGCGGATATTGATTTAAAAGGAAAAATGATTTTTGTGCGTGATGCGTTCAATGGCTATGTGGATTGGGCGATCAAAGAAAGAGGTGCCATTGGCATCGTAACGGATTTTATGCGCACGGTTGCTGGAATTCGTACACGCAATGATTTGTATGAATCATTGAATTATACTTCTTTCTGGTGGACACATGCAGAAGATGAACCAAAAACATTTGGATTTGTGCTTTCTCCCAAAATGGGAGATCAGCTGGCTGCTTTATGTTTGAAAAGAAAAGCTGACTATGAAGAAGGGAATCAAGAATCTCCTTATCTGACAGTCAGCGGTAAAGTTGATACAAAACTATATCCTGGAAAAATTGAAGTGGTGGAGGCAGTGCTTCCTGGTGAAACTGAAGAAGAAGTGCTAATCTCAGCACATCTTTGTCATCCTAAATCGAGCTGCAATGACAATGCATCAGGCGTTTCAGCTTCAATTGAGCTTCTTCGTTCATTGAAGTCTTTGATGGACAGTGGCAAAATTGAAAGAAACAAACGCACCATCAAAGTGATTTTGATTCCTGAATTTACGGGAACCTTTGCATATTTGAGTGATCATGAGACACATAAAAAAGTCGTTGGAGCAATGAATCTGGACATGGTTGGGGGAAAACAGACTCGTTTCTATGGTCCAATCACACTGACTTCTCTTCCCAACTCAACACCATCCTTTATCAATGACTTATCTTCACTGTGCTTAGATTATGCTGCAATGGAAGTTCCTAATCTTGGTGGACAGCTTGTTTCAAAAACGAACCATACGTTTGAATCATTTTCTGGAGGATCAGATCACATTGTGTTCAGTGATCCAACTATTGGAGTACCATGCTGTATGTTAGGTCAATGGCCTGATTTGAATTATCATACTGCAACAGACACTTTGGATGTCATTGATCCTGAAGTGCTTGCATTTTCTTGTCGTACGGCAGCTTTGTTTGCCTACACGCTTTCAAATTTGACACAGAATCATCTTAGAGAAGTTCAAAACAAAGCTCATGTGAATCTTTCAGTTCGCTTAAAAGAGATTGCAGATCTTGTGCTGGATGGAGGATTGAACAGCACACAGGCAGCAGCTTTGCTTAAACATACGGAGAACTTTTTTGTAAGAAGCATAGAAGATGTCCAGCGAGTGCTGAGCGTGAACTCTGACTTTCTTGAAAAAGAAGTCAATTGGGTTCATCAGTCTGTTCGGCAGATGAAGGAATATTTGAATGCGGAAGATATTGAATTGAAGATTGATGATCCTCGTATTTTTGAAAGAACTTATCGGGGACCGATTCATTCCTTGAAGGACTGCAGTGATCTTTATCCTGAATCAAAACAGCTGTTAAGAGGCTATCAAAAAACCATTGAACAGCTTGGGGTAAGTGCCCATCAGTTTGAAACATTGATTCAGTACTATCTGGATGGCAAAAGAACTGTTTCAGAGGTTGCACATGTTCTTTACTGTGATCTTCAGATTGAATGTGTTGAAGCAGTACAGAAGTTCTGTGAGCTTTTGGAAGGATTGCATCTAGCTGTACAGAAATAAAGAAAAAGGATTGCGATTATGCAATCCTTAATTTTTTTATTTCCAGTTTTCAGCTTTTTCAGCGAAGTGAGCTTTTGAATAACCGCACAATGGGCAAGCTCCAGGTGCTCTTTCGCCTGTGTGTTCATAGCCGCAGATGTCACAGATCCAAGTTACTTTTTCATCTTTTACAAAGACTTTTTCTGCATCAACATTGTTTTTAAGAGTTGTATAGCGTTCTTCATGCGCCTTTTCAACTTTAGCAACCATGTCCATCTGAGCAGCAATTCTCATGAAACCTTCTTCACGAGCAACTTTCGCCATTTCAGCGTACATTTCAGTCCATTCGTAGTTTTCGCCTTCTGCAGCCATCTTCAGACATTCAGAAGTTGTTGGAACACCATTGTGCAGATGTTTGAACCATAGATATGCATGCTCCTGTTCGTTGCGTGCAGTTTCTTCGAAAATTTCAGCAATCTGTTCGTAACCTTCTTCGCGAGCTTTCATTGCGAAATAAGTGTACTTGTTTCTTGCTTGGCTTTCTCCAGCAAAAGCCATTTCTAAATTCTTTTCAGTTCTTGAGCCTTTCAGTTCCATGTGTCTTCCTCCTTCATCATAATGCATTTTTTGCATGTTCCATAGAACGTAGTCTTGTGATGAGCGACATCCAGATTTAACTCCTGTCGTACTACATCGTCGAGTTTTTCGTTGTACTTGATTGGCAAATCATAGATAGCACCACACTCTGTGCATTCAAAGTGGTAATGCAGCTGATTGTTGCCGTCGTAGACGAATCCTTGGTTGTTGTCACGGATTTTTTTGATTTTTCCTTCTTCAACCAATGTGTTCAGGTTGCGGTAAACGGTTGCGATGCCTAGCTTAGGGCTGATCTTTTTCGCTTTTGCCGCAATTTCGTCAGCGGTCATGTGTTTTCCTTCTCCCATGATAATCTGAGAGATGATTTCACGCTGAGTAGAGAATCTGGCCACACGATCACCTCCAATAATGATAACCGTTATCATAGTACTATAGCTTGGTGATTTTGTCCAGAGATAAATTTAAACTTTTTCATTTTCTTTTTGTCTGATAATTTCGTCGATAATTCCATAGTCAAGCGCCTGTTTTGCGGAAAGATAACTGTCATTTTCTATATCGTTTTTAATTTTTTCTGAGTCCTGAGCAGTGGCTAAATGCATGATTTGGATGACTTGTTTTTTAACCTCTATAAAATGTTTGGCAGTGTTTTCAAGATCACTGACTTTCCCTTCCATGTTGCCTAGAGGCTGATGAATCATGACAGTTGCATTTTCTAGACAATAGCGTTTTCCTTTTGTGCCGCACATCAATAGGATGGATGCCATAGAGGCAATCATGCCCATGCCGATTGTACTGACATCAGATTGGATAAAGTTCATCGTATC
>JAFQKG010000153.1 GCA_017397025.1 Erysipelotrichaceae bacterium
TCTGGCTGTGATCTCTTTCCAGTCCTACATATTCATCCAGATTGAATGTTGTTACGTTTGTGTAATCTGTTCCATTTGTCTTATGGTCTTCAATCATGCACTTGTACAGTCCGATTGGGCTTGATCCTGTTGCCAGTCCCAGTACTGGTCTTTCCTTGGATGTGACGACTTCTTTCATCACTTCGAATGCTTTCTGGCTCAGTTCTTCGTAGTTTTCACAAATAATGACTTTCATGTTTTTTCTCCTTTTGTCCTACATGTAGTATTGTACCACAATTTAATGAAAACGCTATCAAATCTTAGAATAACGTAATCTTATATTCCGTTGTGTAAATTTTTCCTTCCGGAAGTTCCATTGTTCCTTCACGTTTTCTGAAATCAGTATCAACCACACCAAAGTCCCCATGTCCATGCCATGGTTCAATGCATAAGAATGGAGCATTGCCAGGTGTCCAGAACGCACACCAGCGATAGCCTGCACAAGTCACTCTTACACCATGTTCACCATCTGTCATTTCTGCATAAGGGCTATTCAGATATTCAAAAATAAGAGTCGGATACTTCTGGAAAATTTCTCTTGTCAGAGGAATTTCTTTTTCTTTCTGAAGTGGAACAGTATAGTTTTGAGTTTCCTCACATGGGAAGACAATCTTGTAGTCTTCATACGTCTTTTCAGGATTGTATGGGCAGTTAAATGCTGGATGCAGTCCAAAACTAAACGGCATCAGTCCCTTGCCAGTGTTTTCAATGTCATAATGAACGATGACGCTAGTATCTTCCAATGTATAAGTCACTGAAAGCTTGAATTCAAACGGATACTGCTTCAGTGTTTCTTCGTTGGAACTATAGCTGAATGTCATTGAATTTTCAGTGCTGTTTTCAAGTGTAAACATTGCCTGACGAAGCAGACCATGGTTTCCCATTTTGTACTCTTTGTCATCCAGATGAATGATTTTGTCAAAAGTGCTTCCTACAATTGGAAACAAAATTGGATTTCTTCCTGCCCAGAATTCCGGATTCCCCTGCCACATGGCTTGCCATCCATTTTCTTTCAGAATAAAACTGGTGATTTCTGCTGCTTTTTCGGTTGCCTCAAAGACGACCTTGTCATTTTCAATTCTCATGAAAATCCCTTTCTATCCACCCAAAGTGGAGACAGGCATTGTAAAGCCCGTTTTCTTCAATTGTTTCTGTGATGTAATCAGCTGATGCAAGACAGTTTTCTTTGGCGTTGCCCATTGCGATGCCAACTCCTGCACATTTCAGCATAACAGCATCATTGTATCCATCTCCAAAAGCCGCACAGGCTTCGATAGGAATCCCAAAGTGCTTTGCCATCTTTTTCATTCCTGAGGCCTTATCTGAACCCTGAGCAATGATCTCATTGGCCAGCCCCAGATGAACATGGGATGCACTTTTCAAAATCCCTTCTAATTTTGCATGAACGCTTTGATCCACTGAATAATACAGCAAAGCACTGATTGTTTCGCCTTCAATTTTCTTTACTGGCGGGTGCATGCCATAGGCTCTTTCAAATATTGAGATGAGTTCTGGATCATCGCAGCAAAGATATCCTTTTCCAGTGACTGGAACCCAACGATAGAGAATCTGATTCATTTCCATATACTCGATTGCATGGCGGCACTCTAATTGATTCAGTTCTGGCACTTCTATCAGCTGTTCATCTGCATAAAGCAAAGATCCTGCCAGAAGTACTGCTCCATCCATGAGCTGCATCAACTCAAATGGAAGTGCTTGAGCTTCATCCAGCGAACGATTGGTGCACAAAAACAGCTTTACCCCTCTTTGTTTAAGCTGAGCAAGTGCACAAAGCGTTGATTTTGGCACACATTTGCGCTTGTTGTCAAACACTGTGCCATCCACATCGAAGAATGCTGCCTGAATCATCTTCCTCTCCTTTTTTGAAGAGCTGAACGATCAGGTTTTCTAGGCGTTTCTGTCTTTTTAGCTTCAGAAGATGGTTTTCTTTGTACACCTGTTTTTGAAACAGGCTTGTTCTTTGTCCATTCATTTCGCTTTGGAGGGTTTTTATGCGGAGGAATCAGACAAGTCTGTTTGTAGCCAATCAAATCTTCTCTTCCAGCCTTTACAAGCGCACGGTAGACGATGTCATAGTTCTTTGGATAGTTGTACTGCATCAAAGCACGCTGTGCCAGTTTCTCCTCAAAGCTTTTCGCAACATAGATTTTCTCTCTTGTGATCGGATGTATGCCAGTATAGTAAATTGTCGTTGACAGTGTAGCTGGCGTAGGATAGAAATCCTGCACCTGCTGAGGCGTATGACCAATCTTTTTGAGATAACATGCCAGTTCAATTGCAGCATCCAGATCGCTGCCAGGATGCGAACTCATCAAATACGGAACAAGATACTGCTTCTTTCCGTATTCTTCATTGAGTTGAATGTATTTTTCTCTAAATGTTTCATAGAGTTCGTGATTGCATTTGCCCATAATTCTTAACACTTTATTGGAAACATGCTCTGGTGCCACTTTCAGCTGTCCTGAAATGTGATGCTGCACCAATTCTCTAAAGAATGTATCATCTTTGTCATGCATCAGATAATCATAGCGTACCCCTGAACGCACAAAGACTTTCTTTACTTTCGGAAGAGTTCGCAATTCTTTTAAAATATCCAGATAGTCCTTATGTGTCACATTCAGATTACGGCATGGTTTTGGATCCAGACACTGGCGATTCTTGCACACACCATGTTCTGTCTGTTTATGACAGCTTGGATGATAAAACTGTGCAGTTGGTCCTCCCACATCATGAATGTAGCCCTTAAATTGAGGATGCTGTGTAATCTGCTTCGCCTCTTCGACAATGCTTTCCTTGGAGCGAGACTGAATCGTACGTCCCTGATGGAATGTCAGTGCACAGAAACTGCAGGCTCCAAAACAGCCACGATTGGAAATGATGGAAAACTGCACTTCTTCAATCGCTGGAATGTAATTGTACATTGGATGAAAGGTTCTTTCATAAGGCAAAGAATAAGTATCATCCATTTGCTGTCTTGTTAAAGGCAAAGCAGGCGGATTTTGAATCACATACAACCCTTTGTAAGGTTCCACAAGAACATGTCCTGTAATGGCATCGGTGTTTTCAAACTGAACTTTGAATGAATCACAGTATTTGGATTTTGATTCACAGATTTCTGTATAGCTTGGAAGCAAATCATATTCGTCCAGATGATCAATACGTTTTGACTTGTAGACTGTTCCTTTGATCCAGACAATATCCGAAACATCCATCCCGCTTTCTAATGCATCTGCAATCTCGACGATGGAATTTTCACCCATGCCATACGAAATCAGATCAGCACCAGAATCAACTAAAATGCTTTGACGCACTTTGTCATCCCAATAGTCATAATGCGCCAAACGACGAAGGGATGCTTCTACACCGCCAATGATAATTGGCACATCTTTATAACACTCACGGATTTTCTGTGAATAGACAATCGTTGCACGGTCAGGGCGTTTTCCCATTTCGCCGTTATCCGTATAATTGTCTTTATCACGTCTTCGCTTGTTGACAGAATAATGATTCACCATGGAATCAATGTTGCCTGCAGAAACTAGAAACCCAAGTCTTGGTTTTCCAAAACGCATGAATTCGTCTTTTTTCTTCCAGTCAGGCTGAGGAAGCATGCAAACCTTATAGCCATGTGCTTCCAGTGTTCTTGATATAATCGCATGTCCAAAAGAAGGATGATCTACATAAGCATCGCCGCAGACATACACAAAATCTGGCGCTTCCCATCCTCTTTGAAGCATTTCTTCTTTTGTTACAGGTAAAAAAGCCATACTAAAAACCTCTTCCTATCGCTGGTATTATATCACACTTTTCTACTTCTTGAATGCTCCATGCGAGAGTTTCCAGTTTTCAATGGCCTGAAGACGCTCTTTCACCTTTGCCTCGGATCCCTGTGTCGTTGGATGATAGTATTTCTTGCCCAAAAGAGAATCAGGAAGACAAGTCATCATTGTAAGCTTCTCTTCTGTATCATGAGCATACTGATAGCCTTTTCCATAATCCAGATCTTTCATCAGCTTAGTCACTGCATTTCTTAAATGCAATGGAACAGGTTCTTCTAACTGTGTCAATGCATCTTTTTTTGCACTTTCATAGGCCATGTACAAAGCATTGGATTTAGGAGCCAGCGACAAATAGGTGACCGCATGAGTCAAATGAACCGAGCATTCAGGCACACCTAAAAAATGACATGCCTGATAGGCAGCCACTGTGATTTCCAGTGCTCGGCTGTCGGCCATCCCAATGTCTTCTGAGGCAAATCGTACAAGTCTTCTTGCAATATAGAGTGGATTTTCTCCTGATTCCAGCATACGTGAAGTCCAATAAATTGCTGCATCCACATCTGAATTTCTCATTGACTTGTGCAGGGCAGAAATCATATTGTAATGCTCTTCCCCGTCTTTATCATACATCAGTGATTTTCTCGACACGCACTGTTTGATCAGTTCTTCATCCACAACAATCACTGAATCTTCCATTCTGCCGTTTAAAACAGCCATTTCAAGTGTATTGAGTGCAGTACGTCCATCTCCAGAGGCAAAGTAAGCAATCTGATACAGCATTTCATCTGATATATTCACTTTCTGATTTCCAAATCCTCTTTCATCAGAAAGAGCATGTTTTAACAGTTCCACTACATCATCTGTCGTAAGTGACTGCAATACAAACACTTTGCATCGACTCAAAAGTGCGGAATTGATTTCAAAGGATGGATTTTCAGTTGTCGCACCAATCAAAATGATGCTTCCTTTTTCTACATAAGGCAAAAATGCATCCTGCTGAGCTTTATTGAAACGATGAATTTCATCAACAAACAAAATCGTTCTTTCTCCCATTTTGCGTGCATCATCCGCTCTTTTCATCACTTCTTTGATTTCCTTGATTCCGCTGGTTACAGCACTGAAATCAATAAAATGAGAATTCGTCTTATGTGCGATAATGCGCGCCAATGTTGTTTTTCCAACACCAGGAGGACCCCAGAAAATCATTGATCCAACCTTGTCATTTTCAATCAACTGACGAAGTATTTTCCCCTCAGACAAAAGATGTTTTTGACCAACATACTCAGAAAGATTTCTTGGACGCAAACGGCTTGCTAAAGGAGCCTCAACTTGACTTTCAAACAGACTAAGATTTTCCATACATTCACTTCCTTACTGCATGTTTATTATAACGCACAAACAACATGAAAACAATTCAAGTTTCTTATCAAATGAAAACGCTAAGCGAACTTAGCGTCATTCTTTAGTTATTTAGATAACTGTCTTTTCTTCATCAGTGTCAATGCAATCGCAGCAAGCAGTGTACACATTGCTGTCATTGACCAGTTCATCAGATTTGAACTGTCAGATGTATTAGGCACTGATGGAGTTGGAGCAGGTTCTGGAATTGCTGAACTTTCAGGCTCTGAACCACCTGCATCTGGTGTAGGAGTTGGTGTTGGCGTTGGTGTCACTGTCTTTGTCACTTTAACAACCATAAAAGGTGAGAACTTGTCTACTTTTGCGCATCCCTTTCCTGTTGCGTCATCCACAGTGATTTCGATCAATTCAGAAACACCATTATGTTCAGTCAAAAGCATGTATTCTTCGCCTTCTTCCAACTCTTCAGATGGCATATTGAATGTCATTTCAACATCCACTGGCAATTCTGTGATTTCATCTTCCATTTTCACATTGTTACCAGATTTGTACACATTCGTTAATTCGAGTTCGAACTGCACATCGGTTGCTTCTACATCTTGCTGATCACATGCATTGTCTAATTTTCCTTCTGCAAGAGGATCAACCGTGACTGTCATTTCAACTAAGTCAGCACCAAGATAATTCATGTTATCTTCAGAGAAACCGCCTCTTTCGTTTTCTCTTTCTACGATTGCCCCAGCAAATTTTGGAATATCTACACCATGATGTTTGACATTATCATGATGGCGGTGATGCTTGCCAATATGGATATTCTGGTCTTCAAGCACATCCAGAACTTCTTCATCATTTCTCGTTTCAAATCCTTCACTCATTGCATCAAAATACTCATTGCTCAACTGGAAAGCGTTGGAATTGACTTGTCCATAACCTGAACACATTTTTTGATAACTCATTTGATAAGCTTTTGTTTCATCAAAATCATACCCTGACAATTTATCCCCTGCAATAAGAACATAGGATTTGCCCGTTACTTCATTTTGATAAATTTTTTGTTCTACCAAATCACTATCAATAAATTGGATTCTTTCATCGCCTGAATTTTCACCAACTGCCTGAATAAACAGAGAGTTTTCAAATAATCCTTCAGGAATAGGATATCTTGTCTCTTTTAGACCAGCTGCAATTTGTAAAAATTCCATGTCATCAGAATAAATTTGAATTCCATTGGAGGCAAGAACAAACTTGGCATCTCCTAAATGTTTCATGTAATTGAAAACCACATTAACATTTTCTAGTACGACATTTTCATATCCTCCACAAACAAATTCAACTTCAAATGTTCCTTCTTCTATACTATCACTGATCGGTGCTGTAGAATAAAACATTTTAGATGTTTCTGAATCAGCAGCTGGCCAGCAGTTTAATTGTCCTACGATATGTAAATTTTGGCCATCGACAACACCTGGAATCTTGATGAAAATCTGACTGACATTTTTCAAGAATTGATAAGTTTCATCATTTTCAGCTTTCATATGAACATCAAATGGGTATTCTTTATCTTGAGTGATTGTGATTTTAATGTTTTCCGTACTCTTTGTAGGAATCACTAAATCAAAACTTTCAACGATGAAATGAGAGTAACCCAGCGTTTTCATTTCAAAATAGTAGTTACCTTCTTTGTGTCCATACTTTAAAAATGCATCATCCTTAACTTTTAACGCAGAAGTTTTCCCTCCTGTCAACACTTTCTCAATAATCGCTGTAATATCATCGTCTGTTCTTGGAAAATTCGACCCTGAAGAATCTGTATTTGAAAAAATCATAAATCGACTTAAGTCAAACTTTTCATTTGTCACTTCACTACTTGGACGTGCAGCAGTTGCATAAAACTGATCCAACCACTCTGAACAGCCATTTTCTGTTACATCACATCCTACTACAAGAGCATCCGTTTCATCCGACTTGATATAGGCAGTGGTTGGAAGCGGTTTTTTGATTTGTTCAAGATCCACATCATCTCCCAATAGATACCAAGTATACTCATTTCCTGTTTCATCAGGTTTCAGCATATATACTGTATAGTTACCAGCAGGGACAAAAGTATCATTCATTTGATCGTCATAGATATACCAACTTTCAAGCTCATAATTGCTGATTTCCATCTTTCCATCCTGATTAATTCGTGCATAGTACAAATTAAATCCACGATACATTTCGTTTGTATCATTGTTCACAATACGCATGGTTGTACTATGCTGATTTCCTACCAAATCTTGTGGATTCTCACAAGTAATGTAGAAAGCATTGGCATGATTTGAGTCTTCGTTTCTTTCTAATCGACATGATGTTAATGGATTCTGTTCACTCCCAGGAACACCTCTAACTGTAACATTTTCAAGTGTACCAATAAATTCTCCCATATATCCCGGCACCTGACTCAGGCGAACATTTATTTTTTGGTTTTCTACTGTAAACATTTTAGAGAGAACTTCTTCAGTCATTAAAAGCATAAGTCTAGGCTGACCTTCAATCCAAGTAAATCTTTCTAGATCAAAGAATAAGTTTCCTGTATGGCCCAAAGATTCTCCACTAAAATAATTATCATTATACTCTCTAAACTCTAAATGTGCATTTTTTGAATCTTTTATTTCAGATAAAAATGCATTGCATGCAGAATTCACTTCATCACTTGTACCATTGCATCCTAAAACAAGACCATCTTCGCTCATTGAGACATACAAGTTAGAAGGATAACCTTTAAACAAACCCGGAAAATCTGTCAAGTTCTCTTTAACCTTATAATAAGTTGTTTTTCCGTTTTTGAATACACCTACGACCAAAGAATAGTTGCCGTCCGGAAGCACTTTATTCCCTCTGAAATGAGCGCTATTTGCTTCATTCAGATATATCATAAATCTTCCAGTCAGACCATCTTGTGTAACTTCATATGAATACTCTTCATTAGATTCAACATCAGTAAAATAAAGCCAAATTGAATCAGCTCCCCCTAAAATGCTCATATCAGGTTGTCCTTCTGGATGCTGACATCGTATAACATTTGTTTGTACTCCCTCAATATCCATCTGTCTTAAAACAATAGAATCAGTAATTGGATTTTCCCAAGAACCCAATTCAGGATCTTCAGCCGTGGCTGGCACTGAAGTTATCCCAAACGATAACAAAAGTGTCATTAAGGCTAGTATAATTTTTTTCATAATCTTCTCTCCCTTGTTTAGAATAAACCATAATAATTATACCCCCCCCCCTCATATTTTTGGCAAGTACAAAACAAATGATTATTTTCGAACTTAAATTAAAAAGCCGCACACTAAATATCATGTACGACTTTTTGCTCAAAAGATTTCACTGAGTATTTTTCACATCTTTTATTACTGATTTTTAAAGATATTCTTGTCACTTTCAGCAAGTCAGTTCAATCTGTTCTTTTATTAATCGGTAACAATTCATTTACTGATTTGCTAAAACGTCTTTCACTTCAGACACACTCATGGCCACTGATGATGCGATTAATTCGATTGATACACCTAAATTGTTCATTCGTCTGATGACTTCAATCATCCCTTCGGTATGTCCTTGTATTTTGCCTTCATCTTTAATTTCCTTGATGATGTTCTTGAAATTCTGGCACATTCTGTTTCCCTCCTTGTCACTTACAATCAGCTGATTCAATTCTCTGCAGTCGGTTACAATCGCTGCGCATTCCACTGCCTCTGGACTTGTCAGTGTTCTTTCTTCAAGTTTTGTCTCCAGCTCTTTCCTGTTTAATTGATGGACATCATGCACAAGTTCAAAGAATTCTTTTACACTTTCATTACGATACATCAATAACTCCTGTTCTTTTGCGTCAATGACGTTGATTCTGTAATCATGTACGATACCTTTCATTTCTTCTGGTATCTCCATCATCTCATGCAAGCTTACTGGCTTATCCCAAGCTTTCTCTCCTGTATACAGACAAACTGTAACTACAGGATGAACCTTTTTGTACATTTCATGCATCTTCAAATACGTCAATGCATCATATTCCATGATCCTTACCGGCATCATCTGATCCACTGTGCTTTGGAATTCAGTGCCATAAAGCACATAGATTGTTCCATCTTTTCTGCATTGTTTGATCAAATTTCTTCTTCGATTTGCAGTGTTTTTGTCCTTTGTCTTTTCAATCAGTTCTGTGTCTACTTCTACAAGTTCACTGAAATTGACAATCTGTTTTCCCCGATAAATAGTTCCGTTGATCAAATCCGCAAATCGTTCATTCACTCTGAAAAAATGTTTTAAAACACTATCTTTTTGATTCACAATCAATCCTTTCTAGAGTAAAGATTTCATCTTAAGTATAGCTAGCATATTTTTAAGAAGTCAATACCACCTCTGTGTATGACTATTTTAACAGATACTTGAGCAATCTATGTCCGAAGTTTGTGTCAAAACTGTCTCAATTTATCCCAAAAAACAGATGTATTTTCCAAGGCAATGTGGAATAGTTGGTGGATTCAATAAGAATTGGCTGATAAAACAGCTTTCTAAGCGTTAATCACAATGGTGGATAATGATAAATAGATTAGTTACAATGAGAGGTTTTTATCTTTTGCCAGTATGCTGAATATAAAAAAGATTCAGGAATCCTCCTGAACCTTGATCTAGGTATCGCTAAGATATTAGATGTTTGTTTAGTCTTGTTTGTGTACCAGTGGAACTCCTTTATCCTGAAGAAATTTGCTGACTGGTTCATTGATTGCGAATTTTTCACTTTTGAATGTTGCAAGAACATGTTTAGAGAAAGGAAGTGCATATTTTCTTCTAACAGATTTCATGCCTTTGTATCGAATGAATTTATAATTGATAATACATCCAATCTCATTGTAATACAGCTTTGTTACATCTATTCCATTGATACCTTCTGCTAAAAATAAGAATACCAGCAGAAATCCGAGTCCTGCATGAAGTTCATTACCAGTAACAACACCTTGATAGCCAATCCATGCGCTTGGGAGTGTGAGGACAAACATAAGTATAACGAGAATTGAATTGAATCTATAGATTTCAAATTCTCTGTTTTCAGTTGCTTCTTTCATTTTTTTTCGATTTCTAAAGATGTCGTACATTCGAAGCGCAAAGACACCGATACCAACAACAACACCTGTTCCAATATTAAACATAATAACCCTACTTTCTTCAAACATTATAGCACACAATGACCAAACGTGCTATAATAATAAAGGTGATTACAATGGATAAAAAAGAATTAGACATAATGGAAGAAGAATTCTCTGAATCAGAAGTTGATTCTGTTGAAGAAAGTCCAAAATATGTAGAAAAGTCAACACTTTCATTGCCTTCTGAACATCTTGCACTAATCCTGTTCAAGCCAAGATCAACAATGTTGATTGCAGTGATTTTTGCAGCTTTGTTTGTTTTGATGGGTGAGATTCTGACAATTGTATTAGGATTGTTTATTCTTGCATTCGCTGCATTTGTCCAGCTCAAAGTAAAAGATTATCCAACACTTGAAGTATATCAGGATTTTGTTCTTGTCTATAAACTTGAAAGTGATACATTGGTTCGCAGAATTGATTATAAAGATGTTGAAGAGTGGACCTGCAAAGACAATGAGGGCAAATCAAACTGTGTTGTTTTTAAACTGTACAACGGGGAAACTATTTACAAAGATACTTTCCTGTCAGGAAAGGCTTATCGCTTGTTTAGAAAACTGATGGGCGACAAGGAAAGCCGCGTTGTTCAACATCAGAAGATGGTAGAACGCAACAAAAAAGTGAAACCAAAGTTTAAATTCAAATTGCCATTTAAGTGGCCTTTTGGAAATAAATAATAACAGGAGGAAGTTATGAATTACGCTAATCTTGAAAAACTCAATGCATTACTAGAACATCTGATTGAAGATGGTGCGGCGGCAGGGATGAATGTTGCAGTCATCACTGAAAATTCCAAGTGGATGAAATCTTTTGGAAATCGTCAGAATGTGCCAACTGTTGAAGCTGCTACTTTGGATACAATCTGGGATATGGCATCATGTACTAAGGTCCTTACAACAACAACATGCATTCTTAAACTTCGTGAAGAAGGATTGCTGGATCTGGATACAAAGGTAAAAGATATTCTTCCAATGCTGAAAGATGAAACCGTAACAGTTAAAGAATTATTGAATCATTCTTCAGGATTCCCTGCTGATATCAATGGCTACAAGGCTATGACAAAAGAAGAAATGTATGAAGCAGCTTTTGCGATTGAAAAACAGCCTGAACTTGCAGGTAAAGTGCATTATTCTGATGTGAACTTTATTCTTTTAGGGTTGATTGTGAAGCAGCTGAAGGGTTCTTTAGACAGCTATGCACAAGAAGTAATGTACAAGCCGTTGAATATGAACAGTACAACATTTAATCCTGCACCAGAATTAAAGGAACGCTGTGCTGCATATGAAGATCTTCCTGCACGAGGCGGTGTTGTCCGTGGAATCGTCCATGATGGCAAGGGATTTAAATTCGAAGGTGTTTCTGGGCATGCAGGCATGTTCTCGACAATTGAAGATGTCTCTCATTATGTAGAAATGCTGTTTAACGGCGGTATTTACAATGGTGTTCGTTTCTTCAGAGAAGATACAATTGAACTTTTAAGAACATGCACGACTGCTGATTTGAATGAAAGACGTTCAGTTGGATGGGTTATTTCAGATCCTAATTATGCATTAGGCAAGCGATTCAGTGAACATACCCTCTATCATACAGGATTCTCAGGACCTAGCATTCTGATTGATTTGGATAAGAAGATTGCATGTGTAGTACTGGCTAATCGTGTGCACCCATCAAGAGACAACAAAAAGATCTTAACTGCAAGAAATGATATTCATGATGCAGTTTATGCATTGCTAGATTAATATTAAGACACAGTTTTTACTGTGTCTTTTCTTAAGGAGACTATATGATTTTACAGAGTACAAGAGTATATTTTGAGGAAAAGCTTCAGCCGCTTCAAATTGAAGTAAAGGGCAATAAAATAATCAATATCCTGCCATATGGATGTAATGAAGAAGTGCTGGACTATGGAGATGCCATTGTGCTTCCTGGATTGATTGATATGCACAATCATGGCTATTATCATGGTTCTTGTGATCGTGCAACGAAAGAATGGCTGAAACAGTGGACAAGCTATCTTCCAAGTGAAGGTGTCACTTCAACTATGTTTAGCTTTAGCTGTGCTCCAATTGAAAATTTGATTGATTGTTTAAAAACAGTAGACGAATTTATCAAAGAAGGATATGAAGGAACACAGTTTGCAGGGGTGTATACAGAAGGCCCTTATGTTGGTAAAATGCCAGGTGCTCAGAATCTTAAATATAAGCTGATTCCTGATAGAGAATCGATTGATATGTTCAATGAAGCCTGTGGCGGAAGATTGAATTATGTCATGGTTGCTCCAGAAGAATTGGACGGCAATTATGATGTCATTCGCTATTGCCGAAGCAAGGGAATGAAAGTAGCCATCGGTCACAGCGGAGCTTCTTTTGAAGTGTGCAAAGAGGCCATTCAAGCAGGTGTTTCATCGTTTACCCATACTTTTAATGGAATGACAGGTCTTCACCATCGTGAACCTGGTGTTGTAGGTGCTGCGATGTATCATGATCACTGCTATTGTGAGCTGATTTGTGATGGAATTCATGTCAATAAAGTTGCTGCTAACATTCTGGCTAGAATTAAAGGAAAAGATAGATTGATGCTGGTTACAGACTCCGTAGAAGTAAAAGGGTTTGAAGCAGGTTCGTATATGCACAATGGCAGAGAACTGATCATTGGTACAGATGGTTCTGTTAAAATGAGCAATGGTACAATCTGCGGCAGCTGCAATCGCTTGAACAAAGTGCTTCGCTATGCGATTAAGGAAGCAGGCATTGATCCAGTGACTGCTTACAATGCAGTGACCAAAAATCCATTTGAATTCTTGGGCATTGCCAACAAAGGAAAGATAAGTGTGGGTTATGATGCAGACTTAGCCATTTTTGATGATGAGTATGATGTGATAGCGACTTACATTGCAGGAAAAGAATTTATCAAATAAAAATCTGAGGAATTTCCTCAGATTTTCTTATAGATACGTGCTTCATAAGGTTTCATGATGTTTTTATCTACCATTTTAGGGAATACCAATTGCCAGTCTTTGGAAACAGGGGTTGGCTTTTCATTGTTTTCTGAAAGGTTGCAGTCAATCAGATAGTCATTTCCTCTTTGATAGGTAAAATGATTCTTCTTTCTGTTGATAACGGTAAAATCACCATACACCAGAGTCTTATCAGAGTGTCTCATTTGAATCAGTTGACGATAGACTTCTGTGATTTTAGGATTGATTTTTTGAATCAGACCTTCATGCCATGGCGGGAGTTTTTCATTCCAAGGCAAAAGAATTCTTGTGTGTTCACGAGTTCCAGCCAAAAGAATCTTAAAGATTTCATCATGACTTTTCTTTTCAATCTGTTCAGTATAATAGCCTTTCGCTTCTACATCTGTAATCTGATCCATGGAAGTAAATTCAACATTGGTTAATCCCATTTCATCGCCTTGGAAAATGAATGGAGTACCTTTCATCGTCATCTGCATGACTGCAAGCAAGATGGCCAGCTGTTCATGATGTTTCTTGTTGTCAGTGATTTTTGAAATCATACGTGGATTGTCATGGTTGTTGTAGAAAACTGACATCCAGCAATTATCTCCGTAATTTTCCATCCAGTCAATCATATAGTCACGATAATAATTCAAATCATAACGATAGTCTTCTAAGCGAACATGACCAGGAGTTTCCAGATGGTCAAAAGAGAAGACCATGTCCAGTTCTTTACGTTCTTCTGCAGTAACCAGCTGAGCCATTTTCATTCCTAAACCTGGTGTTTCTCCTACTGAAAAAGCATTGTGAGGTTCAAAAGCTTTTTCATGGATTTCTCTTAAATACTCATGAAGGTGAGGTCCATAGTAATAGGTTTCAATGCCTGGATAGCCCATGAGATCTCCAATCATGGTATTTCCATCAGGAAGACCTTCTGTTTTAGAAATGTAGTTGATGACATCCATTCTAAATCCATCCACGCCTTTCTTTAGCCACCAGTTGATCATTTGGATGATATCGCTTCTTACTTCTGGATTGTCCCAGTTCAAATCCATCTGCTTCTTTGAAAACAAATGCAATGCCCAAAGATTTTCCTTTTCATAATAGTTCCATGCAGGACCTGAAAAGAAAGAAGTCCAGTTGTTTGGAGGAGTTTTAGAACCATCGTCTTTTCTGAAATGATAGTAGTTTCTGTACTTGGATTCTGGTTCGTTCAAGGCCTTTTGGAACCATTCGTGCTCATCAGAAGTGTGATTGACCACTAAATCCATGATGAGTTTCATGTCACGTCTATGAACTTCTTCAAGCAGTTTGTCGAAATCTTCCATGGTACCAAATTCTTTCATGATTTTCTGATAATCACGGATGTCATAACCATTGTCATCATTTGGAGAATCATAAATAGGTGAAAGCCACAGTGCATCAACTCCCAGCTCTTTCAAATAATCTAATTTCTCAAGGATTCCTTTTAAATCTCCAATGCCGTCATGATTGGTATCATAAAAGCTTCTTGGATAAATCTGATAAAAAACAGCTTCTTTCCACCATGCAGGAAGAATGTTTCCTTTTTTGACAAAAGGTTCATCTTTCTCAGTGTTGACCAGATTAAGCAGGGCTTCAAAAAAATCTGGTCCTAATTGATTTTTTGTCAAGGATGCAAGTGTTTTCAGTTTTAATGAACCAATCAGTGGGTTAGTGATTATTTTTTCGCTGAGATTCAATTGGAGAAGGACTTTATACAGTGCATCATGTCCAATTGGAGTTTGATAAAGGTCTTTGACCTGACTTTCCAATGTGAGTTTTTTCATGTGTTTCACCTCACTTTCAGTGTATCAAAGCTCAGCAATGAAATCAATGAGTCCCACTGGAAGAAAAAGAAGGATTAGGATATAATAATCGATGAATTAAGGAGTAATTATGGACAAACTGATTGCGTATTATAACAAATTCAATGAAGAAAAACGTTTGGACTCCAGACATGGACAGGTCGAATATGTGGTGTCCATGCATGTGATTCATGAATTATTAGAAAAGATGGAGGAGCCTAAGATACTGGACATTGGTGCAGGAACTGGAAAGTATTCTGTTGCACTGGCAGAAGAAGGATATGATGTAACAGCAGTAGAATTAGTTAAATCCAATTTAGGAACTCTAAAAGCTAAAAAAAGCAATGTCAAAGCATATCAGGGAAATGCATTGGATCTTTCCAGATTCAAAGACAACATGTTTGACCTGACACTTTGTTTTGGCCCAATGTATCATCTGTTTGATGAGAAAGATCAGATTCAGGCCCTTTCTGAGGCAAAAAGAGTGACAAAAAAAGAAGGGGTGATATTGGTGGCTTATGTCATGAATGACTATAGCATCATCATGTATGGGTTTGAAGAAGGTCATATTAAAGAATGCATCGAAAGCGGTAAGATCGATGAACACTTTCATACTCATAGCACCATTGATGATTTGTATTCTTATGTCAGAATAGAAGATATTGATCAACTGAATAAAAAAGCGGGGCTTCATCGAATGAAAATGATCGCAGTAGATGGTGCTGCCAACTATATCCGTCCATTTCTGAAAAAGATGGATGAAGAAACCTTTGAACTGTTTCTTAAATACCAGCTTTCGATTTGTGAAAGACAGGACATGATGGGAGCATCTTCTCATGTTGTTGATGTGGTTTTAAAAAATGGTTAAGATTCAGCTAATATTCTTTTTCTAATTTGACTATAGAGTGAAAGTTCTTTAGAATAAAAGAAAGACAAGGGAGTAGTTGTCACCATTGGGTGAGTTTATCTCGTCATCACGTTCATAAGAACCGGGTATAAACTGAAATAACGAGACTTTTCAAAAGGAAGGCCTCGTTTTTGTTTTGGCCTGGAAAGGGAAATTTATGGAAATAGTAGGATTAGTAATAGGATTTTTGTTTTTGATTAAAGGTGCAGATGCGTTTGTCGATGGAGCATCGTCACTGGCACGATTGCTTCGTATCCCATCTGTTATTATTGGTTTGACTATTGTGGCAATGGGAACAAGTGCTCCAGAAGCATCTGTCAGCATTACTGCAGGTCTTGCAGGGGCGAATGAGATTGCACTTGGAAATGTCATTGGCTCTAACATTTTTAATTCATTAGGTGTTGTTGGTATTTGTGCAATCATTTATGCTTTTACGACAGACAAGGACATTTTGAAACGAGATTTGCCAATCAATCTGGCCGTATCAATTTTACTGACTGTCCTTTTGATGGATGGGCAGCTTTCAAGAATAGATGGTGTGATTCTGCTTGTTTTAATGGCTGGCTACATTGGGTTAATGATTAAACAGGCGTTGAAAGACAGAACTCAAAAAGAAGAGGAAACAGAACCAGTCAGTCTTCCTAAGAGTCTCATTTTCATTGTTTTTGGACTAGCTGCAGTCATTTTTGGTGGAAATCTTGTTGTAGACAATGCGACAATTCTTGCCCAGAAACTGGGAATGTCTGAAACCTTTATTGGCTTGACCATTGTTGCGATTGGTACATCACTGCCTGAGCTTGTGACTTCACTTGTTGCATCTCAGAAAAAAGAAAGCGGGCTGGCTTTAGGAAATGCAATTGGCTCTAATATTTTCAATATTCTGTTTATTTTAGGAATGTCTGCAGTGCTGAGTCCTATCCCAGCTGCTTCAGAATCTGTTATAGATGGAGTATTGATGACAGGGGTCGCAGCACTGATGATGATTTTTGCAGGAACAAAAAAAGGTTTTTCCAAAATGGAGGGAATAATTTGCGTCTTGCTGTATGTTGTCTATACAGTTTATTTGTTCATTCGATAGTTTTGTGATAAAACTGCTCTGTTTAAAATAGAGCAGTTTTTTTCTAAAAACAGGGAAAAGGGTGTATAATAGGAGCGATTGAAAAGAGGTGCACTATGACAAGAACAGATGTATTTTCAGGTTTTCTGGGTGCTGGTAAAACCACACTGATACAGAAGCTGATTCAAGATGTATATCGACATGAAAAAACTGTCATTATTGAAAATGAATTTGGAGAAATTGGGATTGATGGGGGATTTCTTGAAGCTTCAGGTATTGAAGTCAGAGAAATCAATTCAGGATGTATCTGCTGCTCACTTCAGGGAGATTTTGAAGAATCACTGAAAAAAGTGTTGGAAACCTATCATCCTGATCGTATTGTGATTGAGCCATCTGGTGTGGGGAAGTTAAGTGATGTCATCAAAGCAATTGAAAAAGTCGACGGATTAGAAATCAACAGTGCCTGCACAGTCGTGGATGCAGCACGTGCGAAAGTATATTCTCGTAATTTTGGAGAATTTTTTAATGACCAGATTGCTTCTGCAGGATGTGTGATTTTAAGCAGAACTCAGCTTGTTTCTGATGAAAAGCTTCATCAGGCAGTGGAAATCGTGAAAGCTATCAATCCTAAAGCACGTATTGTGACAACACCATGGGATGAACTGACAGGCAAGGCAATTCTGAAAGTCATGGAAGGAGCTGTTTCTTTGATGGATGAACATGAACATCATCACCATGATGAACACTGCGACTGCGGATGCCATGAACATCATCATCATGATGAACACTGCGACTGCGGAAGCCATGAACATCATCACCATGATGAACATTGCGACTGTGGAAGCCATGAGCATCATCACCATGATGAACACTGCGACTGCGGATGCCATGAACATCATCACCATGCAGATGAAGTGTTTACAAGTGTAGGATTTGAAACAATTCGCAAATTCACAAAAGAAGAACTGGAATCCATTCTTTCCAAACTGGATGAACAGATTCTCCGTGCCAAAGGGATCGTGAAAAATGCAGAAGGCGGATGGCTTTTCTTTGATTATGTGCCAGGTGACACAGATGTTCGTGAAGGATCTGCCAGCTATACTGGATTGATCACAGTGATTGGCTCTAAAGTGGATGAACTGGAACTGAAGAAGCTGTTTGGAGTAGAATGATGAGAAATGAACCTATTTTGATTTATGGTTTTACTGGGTTTTTGGATTCAGGGAAGACAACATTTATTAAAGAAACTCTGGAAGATCCAGATTTTATGGCTGATGGCCTTTCAACACTGATTCTGATGATTGAAGAAGGAGAAGAAGAACTAACTGATGATTTTTTGGAAGAGCACAATGCAGCATTGGAAGTGTTTGATTCGATATCGCAGTTAACCAATCGAAAGATTGAAGAGCTTGTTGAGTATTACAATCCTGGACAGATCATCATTGAATTCAATGGAATGGAGCCGATCACTGAACTTGTGACACGGCCTGATTTGCCTGAATGTGTTGCCTTTGCACAGATTTTAACTACAATTGATGCTTCAACTTTTGGATTGTATGTGACCAACATGAGATCTTTAGTGTATGAACAGTGCCGTTTTTCAGATTTGATTGTGTTTAACCGCTGTGATGAAACTAGCCGCAAATCCTTTTTAAGAGGGAATGTCAAGGCCATCAACACACAAGCACAGATTATCTATGAAGACATAAACGGAAACATCAATCAGCTGATGGAAGATGATCTTCCATTTGACTTGAATGCTGAAGTTATCGAAATCAAAGATGAGGATTATGGACTGTGGTACATGGATTGCGCAGAAAATCCAATGAAATATGATGAAAAAAAGATTCGTCTAAAAGGCATGTACTGTGAAGAAATCAAGCATCTTGAACAAACCATTGTTCTGGGAAGACAGGCCATGGTTTGCTGCGAAGATGATACGAGCATGATTGCACTGACTGTCACAGGTATTCGCAAAAAAGAAGTGAAAATCGGAGATTGGTTGACTGTTGAAGGAACACTGCGTTATTTAAAAGATGGCGATCAGGAAACAGTTGTCCTGTATGCAATGGGACTGTGGCGAGCAGAAGAACCATTGGATCCATATGTTTCGTTTAGTTAAGAAAGCTCAAGTTCGTGAGCTTTTTTCTTTCTTTCACAAGATAAAAATCACAACATTTGCAATGTTGACAACAACTTCCTCAATCAGACAGAAAGAACGAATCAGTTATAATAAAGATAGTGGTTTCACAGAAATGAGGTACAAACGATGGAAATGACATTGAGATGGTATGGCACAGGCCATGACACAGTGACACTGAAACAGATCCGCCAGATTCCTGGAGTAACAGGAGTCATCACAACATTGTATGACACAAAACCAGGAGAAGTATGGAGCAGAGAAGCAATCCGTGCACTGAAAGAAGAAGTAGAAGCAGCAGGATTGAATTTGAGCGGGATTGAAAGTGTCAATGTACATGATGCAATCAAGACAGGAGCACCAGAAAGAGAACAGTACATTGCGAATTATATCGAAACACTGGAAAATCTTGGGAAAGAAGATATTCATCTGGTGTGCTACAACTTCATGCCAGTGTTTGACTGGACAAGAACAGAACTGGCAAGAGAAAGAGCTGATGGATCAACAGTACTGGCATACACACAGGAAGCAGTGGATGCGCTGGATCCAGAAAAGATGTTCGAATCGATTTCATCAGACATGAATGGAACAGTGATGCCAGGATGGGAACCAGAAAGAATGGCAAGAGTAAAAGAGCTGTTTGAGATGTACAAAGACATCGATGATGAAAAGCTGTTTGAAAATCTGGTGTACTTCTTGGAGAAGATCATGCCAGTGTGCGACAAGTATGATATCAACATGGCGATCCATCCAGATGATCCAGCATGGAGCGTATTTGGACTGCCAAGAATCATCATCAACAAAGAAAACATCACACGTTTGATGAAGGCAGTAGACAACAAGCACAATGGAGTGACATTCTGTTCAGGATCATATGGAACAAATCTGAACAACAATCTACCAGAAATGATTAGAGCACTGGAAGGAAGAATCCATTTTGCACATGTAAGAAATCTGTATTTCCACAGTCCAACGAACTTTGAAGAAAGTGCACATTTGTCAAGTGATGGAACATTCGATATGTATGAGATCATGAGAGCACTGTATGAAACAGGATTCACAGGACCAATCAGACCAGACCATGGAAGAATGATCTGGGGAGAAGTGGCAATGCCAGGATATGGACTGTATGACAGAGCACTTGGAGCATGTTATTTGACAGGACTTTGGGAAGCTATCGACAAGGCTCATAAGAATTAA
>JAFQKG010000013.1 GCA_017397025.1 Erysipelotrichaceae bacterium
AAGAAGTAATGAAAAGTTCTTCTGCAATTTCTGCTTGAGTTTTATCACTTAATAGTTTAGAGAACACTTCCAATTCGCGTTTAGACAGCTTTTCCAATTCTGGATGCTTTTTAAGAAGATTAGAATACTCTTTTTCTGCAAGAGTCATGTAGTCAAAATAATTCATTTTTTCTTTGTCCATTGCAATCACCTCCGTTGTCTACCAAAATAGGTAGTTTTACTTGAATTAAATTGATATGAAAGTTTTGTTGTATTAAAATATATTTACTAATAAATGGTTAAATTTGCCTCTTTATGACTGTATTATATGGATTTATCTTGATAATACCTATCCCACACCTGGGGGGTTTTACAGGTTTTCCACCTCCTTTGATAAATTTTCCTTGATAAAGGCAGAAAAACCATCTATGAAAGGAGTATCTTGATGAACAATTCAATTCTTTTTTTAAATGAAAAAAAGAGACTTCATGAGCCTCTTTGGATGCTTGTCTGTTTTGCGATGTTCAGCTTCTGGCAGATGGGATTTATTTATTTCATGGGACCGGCATTAACACTAAACGGAAAAACTCCTCTTCCAATAGATATGGATAATGTTACAATGCTCATTTTGATGAGCTATGTCTGCTCTATCTTATGGATGATTTGGTTTCCACAGCATGTCATCAAAACACAGCGCTATTCTGCAATTCTTGCCTTATGTACAGCAATCGGACTCTTCTTTCCATTTCCGGCCGATTGGTTGAAAGCATTGATTTATGCGCATATTTTCTGTTGCTGTTTCATGATTGGATTTGAAACATTTATCTTAGTGAATTACTTTAATGAAAAGGCAAATATTGCTCATTTGACTTTTGCTTATGGTATTGCTCTTTTACTGATTGCCATTGTACAAAATGACTTTTTTCCCATTTCATTTCATTTCTTTTTATTTGCTACATTGATTGCACTTATTCTATTTTTGATCTTTTTGTTTAGAATGCCTGCAGAAAAGTCGTCACTTCCTCAGTTTATCAAAAAAGATGACAAAATTACTGCACCTAAACGTCTATTGTGTGGTACTTTTATCCTCGTATTTATTGGTTCTCTGATGGGTGTATCTGGACCATCAGTGGCCGCAGAAGCACCTCATGGTGTCTTTATTGCTTATTTTGTCGATGCTTGTGTATCCATGATTCTTTACTGGATGTATAAAGTCAGAAAGATTCATCCGTTTAAATGTGTTTCATTCTGTATTGGACTTGGCGCACTGGGATATTTGATGATGTATGTATCAAAGGATATTCCGACTTTAGCTTATATTTCAAGCATGCTCATTGGATTAGGGATGATTCCTTGTCAAATGCTTCCTCTGTATGGTTTTTCATTGATGAAAACCTATCCATCCAAGTTCATTTCTCCGGCCATTATTTTTCTGGCAATGATTGCAGTCCTTGTACAAAGCAGCATGGTTGAAGCTTTTAGAAATATACCGGTTATGCTCAATCTCGTCTATGCAATCATCATGGTAACTCTCGTTATTTTCTATCTTCAAATTGAACCTGTTTTCATGTATTCACTTCACAGAGAACTTATTGAACAACCAAAAGATATTCATAACTCACAATTAAATGATCCTCTCAATGTTCTATCCAAACGAGAACGTGAAGTGGCTGAACTAATCTGCCTTGGCTACACCAATGCAGATATCGCTAAAATACTTCATATTTCAATTCACACTGTGAAAGATCACACGAAAAAAATCTATCCAAAAATGAAAGTTCACAGTCGATTTGAGCTTTCAGCTCTCCTTAACAATATCAAAACTGAAAAACCAACCAGAAAAAAATAGAACTGAGACCTCAGTTCTATTCTTTTTTCATCAATGCCGTTTTATAAAACTGCATAAAAGTTAATGTTGTAATAGTTGCAGCAGTGATGTCCGCTACCGGTTCTGCAAAGAAGACACAGAATGTGCGTGCAGCATCTTTTACAAGATGTGCTACAGGCTCTCCCATCTGCGCAGCAAACGCAGAATCGCCAAGTACATTTGGTAGGATATAAATCAAAGGAATCAGCAATATTACTTTTCTCAAAAGTGCCATCATCAGCGAACGCTTCGCCTGTCCCAGTGCCATAAATGACTGCTGACATACAAGCTGTGCACCAAAAATCAAACCACCAAACAAATAAATTCGGATGGCCCATGAAGTAAATTCAATCGTTGCAGGATCACTGGAAAACACCCGTGCAAAGACCGGTGAAAACACTAGCATCAATCCTGCAGCGCACAACGAATAAGTCATACAAACCTTAAAAGTCAGTTTGAACGTATTGCGAACACGATCAAAGTTTTTAGCACCATAATTGTAAGATAAGATTGGCTGTGCTCCCTGACATATTCCTGCAATCGGCATATTGATCATCTGATATAAGCTCAAAAGAATAGCCATTGTTCCAACTGCCATACCTCCTCCATACTGTGTCAGCTGATTGTTAAAGGAAATCTGAAGAAGACTTTCTGTTGAATTCATGATAAATGGGGATACACCAAGCATCATGATGGATCCTAACACTTTAAAATCAGGTACCAAATATTCTTTTCTCAGCTTCATTGGCGACTGTTTGATAAGGAAATACAGCACCCAGACTGCAGACACTGCCTGCGAAAGAATTGTTGCAAGAGCTGCACCTTTGATTCCCATATCTAACATGAAAATAAAAATTGGATCAAGGAGTATATTCAGTACCGCACCAATCATGACAGTGGCCATCCCTATCTTAGCGAATCCCTGTGTATTGATGTAAGCGTTCATTCCCTGCGAAATCTGTACAAACACAGTTCCTAATGCATAAATCGTGATGTATTCAGCTGCAGGAACAATTGTCTGAGCATCTGCACCAAACAGCATTAAAATCGGTTCTTTGAACACTTCAATAATCACAGTTAACATCAAACCAACAAACACAAGAGCAGAAAAAGAAGTACACATGATTTTTTCTGCACCTTCTCTGTCATTTTCACCTAATTTGATGGCAGACAAAGGAGCGCCTCCTGTACCAAACATCATCGTAAATGCCTGAATCAGCGTAATCACAGGAACTGCAATCGCTAGACCTGCCATCCCTATTGTACCATTAGGCATATTTCCAATATAAATACGGTCCACCATGTTGTAAATCAAACTGACCAGCATTGCGATAATTGCAGGGATTGCCAGTTCTCTAAGAAGAACGCTGATTTTCTTTGAACCTAATTCATCTTTTCTTGCCATACTTTTCCTCCATTTTTCACACAGGATGTAGAATACCGAAACGCAAAGGAAAAATCAAGTTCCTTTGCGTTTTCGTTTTACACTATTTCAATTTTGTCTTAATCAAGATCTTCGCCATTTGAAGCGATAACCTTTTTGTACCAATAGAAAGAATCTTTCTTATAGCGATTTAATGTACCTGATCCATCATTGTTTCTATCTACATAGATGAAACCATAACGTTTCTTCATTTCTCCTGTAGATGCACTTACCAAATCAATGCATCCCCAAGGTGTGTAGCCTCTTAAATCAACACCATCTTCAATGGCTTCTGCCATTGCCTTGATGTGTTCACGCACATATTCAATACGATATGGGTCATGGATTGAACCATCTTCTTCAACAGTATCGACTGCACCCAAGCCATTTTCAACGACCATCATTGGAACACCTGGATATCTTGCTGCATATTCATTCAGACAGTATCTCAGTCCATCTGGATCTAAACTCCATCCCCATTCAGAATATTTCAAATAAGGGTTCTTAGCTCCCATGATAAAATTACCGCCTGTTGTTTCCACATCCTTGCGATAGGTCTTGCAAGAAGTTGAATAATATGAGAATGTCAGCATATCTACTTTACCAGCCTTTAAATCAGCTTTGTCTTCTTCTGTGATATCCAGATCAATACCAAATTCATTCCAGAATCGCTTTGCGTAATATGGATATTCACCACGAATCATTGTATCTGCAGCATAATATGTGTTTTCCTGCAGTTCTTTTTGTGTATACAGAACATCCTTAGGATCACAAGTCAATGGATATTTAGATGATCCTCCTGCAATCATACAGCCTACAACATAATTCGGATCAATTTCATGTGCTCTTTGTACTGCACGTGCACTTGCTACCATCTGATAATGCAAAAGCTGAACTGACTTAGCAACTGCAGCTTTTGGATAATTTGGAATCAAATCTTTCATCATAATTGAAGTATTGATTTCATTAAAAGTCAGCCAATATTTTACCAATCCCTTATATTCTTTAAAAATCGTTTCTGTATATCTGTCAAACAAAGCAATCGTATCACGATTGTTCCATCCGCCAAGTTCTTCATCAAGATACAGAGGCACACCAGAATGCTGAATTGTAACTAAAGGTTCAATATTGTGCTTCTTTAATTCTGTAAAGACGTCACGATAAAAATCAAGCCCAGCCTGATTAGGGGTTTCTTCATTGCCTTTAGGGAAAATACGGCTCCATGCAATGGACATACGGAACATTTTAAATCCCATTTCCGCAAACAATGCAATATCTTCTTTATATCTATGATAAAAATCAATTGCTTCGTGTGATGGATAATAATACCCCTCTAAAACTGCCTTTTTAGCACCTTCAGGCAATTTCCCTCCAAAGAATGAAAATTTACCTTCCGAACCATCAGGCATACGATATGTCATATATCTAGGTTCTGTATGTGTCCCAGCTGTTGTTACATCAGAGCTTGTCAGCCCCTTGCCGCCTTCTTTGTAGCCGCCTTCTGCCTGGTTAGCTGCAATAGCACCACCCCAATAAAAATCTTTTGGAAATTTACTCATTTTTTATTACTCCTTTTCTTAAGATTCAATGAAAGTAAAAATATCTTTTGCCTTCATCTCGTCTAAAATCATAATTTCTTCTTCTTCAATACGCCCAAGATAATTACGCTGCCCATCAGCTTCCATATCTTTCAAAACAATTTGAACTTCTCCTGTATAGTGTTTCAGCTGATCATTCACAATAACCACATCCCCACGCGTAAACTTTGATTTGTGAGATAGACGAGCAGGTATTGACTTTCCCATATAAACCATACGTGTGAATCTTGAACGAAGCATATAATTTAAGCAATCACCCATATCATTATGAGTCGGATAATCAAATAATATTTCACGTTCAAGTTTGGTTATGTTTTCATCTAAGTGAATTTTAAACGGAATACGAACCAAATCTCCATGTGGAATATATTCCTTTAAAAAGCCCATTCTTTCATCTAAAGGAACATGAATATAGGCCTTTTTTATAACTTCTGCACATTCTTTTAATTCACTTTCACTAGCATAAGCATTGCCTATACGCACTTCATCAATATTTTTTAATGCGATGCAGTGCTTCAGCTGTGCAGCAAGAGAAATGCTGCGATGCTCCTCACAAGTAGGCAGTCCATCACTTACTGGCCAAGGACCATGTGTTCCTTTTTCTTGACTTGAAATAAAGAAGGCTACTTTAATTCCTCTTTTATGCCAGAAATCATTGATATCCATCAGCGATTTCAAAGATGGTGCACTGTATCGCTGTGGATAAAAGTTATGACAAGTTGAAATTTTTGATGGTTCTGCACCATTTTCTATTGCTTTATCAATAACTTCAACAAATCCTGTGGACATTTCTGTTTCAGGCATACTGTTAATTAAAACTGCATCACGATCATCATTAAAACTAAAGTCCATTCTTAAAATATCAATTCCCATCTGTTGGAAAATGCTCAAATCTTTTTCGCTGGCTCCCATTTTCTCAATGAATGCTCCATTGCAGTCACCTGTGACTTTCATATTGTATTTATGTGCAATATCAGTCAATTTCTTAAAATACGCAACAATTTCATCTTTCGTTCCATCAACAGAAAACAAGCTAGTAAACACTTTTGTAAAACCACACTTTGACGCAGAAGAAAGATATGCTTCAATTTCTTCTATCTTCTCTTTTTCGGGATAAAGAGATACTCCTAATGTAATCATATTCCCTCCATCAGTTTAAGTCTTCTCCATTGGACGCAATGACTTTTTTATACCAATAAAAACTGTCTTTGCGATAGCGCCTGCCATCTCCAGAGCCATCATCCTGATAATCTACATAGATAAATCCATATCGCTTATGCATCTCACCTGTAGATGCTGAAATTAAGTCTATGCACCCCCATGGAGTATATCCGATTAAGTCTATGCCATCTTCATTAATAACTTTTGACATTTCTTCAATGTGTCCTCTTAAATATTCAATATGATATGAATCATGGCAAGATCCATCTTTTTCCAGTACATCTTGTGCACCCATGCCATTTTCCACAATCATCAAAGGCTTATGATATCGATCCCATAATTCATTGCAGGCATATCGCAGCCCTACTGGGTCAATTTGCCATCCCCAGTCTGATGCTTTTAAATAAGGATTTTTTACTCCGCCCATGAAATTGCCTTTGGCATCTTCTATGACTTTTGGATCAGCAGATACTACACTGCTCATATAATAAGAGAAACTTAGAAAATCAACTGTACCATCCATAAGCAATTGCTTCTGCTGATCAGTTAAATGGAATTCAATTCCTTCTCTTTCATATTCCTTTAATTTGTAATTTGGATACTTACCTGTAGCCTGCACATCAAAGAAGAAGTGTGAGCCTCTCCCTGCAAATTTTGCCTTCAATGCATCTTCTGGATGGCAAGTATTCGGATATTGTGCTCCATAAGCTACCATATTGCCTACTTTATTATTTTCATCAATTTCATGAAGAATGAGAACTGCTTTTGCACTGCCTAGAAACTGATGTTTAATTGCATTTGCAATGATCTGCTTATTTTTATATCCTACTCCCGCTCCCATATAAGGCATCATCTGTGCAATATTGATTTCATTAAATGTGAGCCAATAGTTAACCTTGCCCTTATACCGCGTTCCAACTGTTCTTACATACCTTTCCCAGCATTCAATTGTACGTTCATCTGTCCAGCCGTTCCAGGCATTTGTCAAGCCAACAGGAGTTTCATAATGAGAAAGTGTCACTAATGGCTCGATATCATATTTTCTTAACTCATCAAACACTTGATCATAAAATCGCAGTCCATCTTCATTTGGTTCTGTTTCCATTCCTGTTGGAAAAATACGAGTCCAATTGATTGACATGCGAAACATCTTAAATCCAAGCTCTCCAAACAAAGCAATATCTTCTTTGTATCGATGAAAAAAGTCGATTCCCTGATGCGAAGGATAATCAAATCCCTCAAATACACCATACTGTGCTCCTTCTGGGGCATCCAAAAAGAAGAATGGTTCAGCCTTGATTTCACCTTCTTTTGTTTTATAGGTAATGAAACGAGGTGTAGTTCTTGAACCTCTTGTCATACAGTCGGCAGTACTGATTCCCTTGCCTTCAGCATTCCATCCGCCTTCTGCCTGATTGGCAGCGATTGCACCGCCCCACAAAAAATCTTTAGGAAACTTGGTCATTGTTCATCTCCCAAATCTTCGCCGTTAGATGCAATGACTTTTTTATACCAATAGAAGCTATCCTTGCGATAACGCTTCATTTCTGAATGTTTCGCTTTTTCATCATCTTCATCTCTATCTACATAGATAAAACCGTAGCGTTTGGTAATGCCTTCACGTGTTGAAACTAAATCCATTGCAGACCATGGGCAATAACCAAACAGCATTGCACCTTCTTCAATGCCAAGTTTCATCTGACGGATTGTTTCTCTCAGATGTTCAATGCGATATTGATCATGTACTGTTCCATCAGCCTCTAATACATCAGCTCTACCATAGCCATTTTCAGTAATGATCAGCGGAAGATGATAACGATCAGTCAATCTTCTAGCAGTAACACGAATGCAGTATGGATCATAGCTGTGTCCATCAGTTTCTGCTTTAGGAAAATGCTGGTTCTGAACAGTTTTTCCAACTCCAGGTTTTTCCATCATTTTCATCAAATAGCTCATGTTTCGATTGTCTGCACCAGCCATTTCACTCCAGTCAATCTGATAGTAATCCAAATGCTCAACACTCATATTTGCATAACAGTTAAAACCAATAAAGTCTGGTTTGCATGTTCTCATGATTTCCATATCATCATCTTCAATATTCAGTGTGATATTGTTGAG
>JAFQKG010000154.1 GCA_017397025.1 Erysipelotrichaceae bacterium
CAACCCCTTTTCTCTGGCCTCATCAATCATCGATTGCCCCATCCTTCTGCGCTTATTACTTCTTTTCTCCTTTCAGTGATTCACTCCTCATACCAGTTCACATTTTTCATCTTTTGTTAACTTTCATTTCAGTTATTACCCAAAATCAGGAAAACCTCAAAATCTGTCTTTCTTTTTTTATTGTATCATGTCACTTTTTCTGATGAAAAGAGGGGGTACTCCACAGAAAAAGACTGCAAATCGAATGATTTACAGTCTTTCTGAACATCTTTGAAGTTCTTCACGTTTTAATTTCAGTGCTTCAAACTCCTGATCTGTGATTTTTTCAAATTTTGTTTTTCGAATGCTCTTTTCTAAATCAGAGATTCTATTTTTAAGCTCTTTCTTCAATTCTTTGTCTATATTTTTATCTTCATGCATTCTAGACTGAATTTGATTTACTAAAATTTCACATTCATTTTTGAAAGTGATTTTTTCTTTTTCTTTTTTATCCTGTTCTTCAAACAGTTTAGCCTCATTCATCGCCCTTTGAATCTCATCATCTGTTAACGAAGAAGAATTAGTAATGACAATTTCCTGATGCTTTCCAGTTCCTAAATCTTTTGCTGAAACATTGACAATGCCATTGGCATCGATATCAAAGGTCACTTCAATCTGTGGAACGCCGCGCATTGCTCGTTTGATGCCTTTCAAAGAGAATTTCCCCAGTGATTTGTTATCACGGGCAAAATGACGTTCACCCTGAAGCACATTGATTTCAACAGATGTCTGAAAGTTAGCTGCTGTTGTAAAAATCTGTGTCTTAGAACATGGAATCGTGGTGTTTCTTTCAATCAATGGAGTTGAAATACCACCCACTGTTTCAATAGAAAGTGTCAATGGTGTAACATCCATCAGCAGTACATCAAAACCAGAAAGAACCAGCTGGTTCCCTGTCAGTTTGGCACCTTGAATTGCGGCACCTACTGCTACACATTCATCTGGATTAAGAGAGCGATTTGGTTCAATGCGAGTTAATTCTTTTACTTTTCGAATTACACACGGCATTCTAGTCGAACCTCCGACAAGAATCACTTTGTTGAGCTGTGAGGCAGTTAACTCTGCCTGTTTCAAAGCATCCAGTACAGGATGAGCCAATCGTTCAATTAGTGGATTGACAAGCTGCTCAAAACGACTTCTTGTCAGCATCTGATTCAGATGCAAAGGTTCACCTTTGTGCATAGTGATGAATGGTAAATTGATTTCTGTACGTTCTGCACTTGAAAGCTCAATTTTAGCTTTTTCTGCAGCTTCAAATACACGGTTTTTTGCAATTTGATCTTTGCTTAAATCAATACGTTCTTCTTTTTTGAATACGGAAAAGATTTCTTCTGCAATGACACGGTTGAAGTCATCTCCGCCAAGCTGGTTGTCACCACAGGTAGAGAGCACCTCAATCACTCCATCACCAATTTCAATGATGGAAACATCAAATGTTCCTCCGCCTAAGTCAAATACCATGACTTTTTCACCATAGTTGTTTTCAAGCCCATAAGCTAAAGCTGCAGCCGTTGGCTCATTGATGATTCTTTTGACATCAAGCCCGGCAATTTTCCCTGCATCCTTAGTTGCTTGACGCTGTGCATCATCAAAATAGGCAGGCACTGTAATGACTGCTTCTGTGATTTTTTCACCAAGTGCCTGTTCTGCATCCATTCTTAGTTTTTGAAGAATCATAGCACTGATTTCCTGAGGAAGATATTCCCTTCCATTGAGTTCAGTTTTTTCACGTGTTCCCATTTTACGCTTAATGGAAGATACGGTTCCTTTTGGATTGGTCACCATCTGTCGCTTTGCAGCCTCTCCAACCAGACGATCCATATCCTTTGTCAAGGCAACAACACTAGGTGTTGTCTTATTGCCTTCTGCATTCGTTAAAACCACTGTCTGTCCAGCATCCATCACAGCCATGCAGCTGTTGGTAGTTCCTAAATCAATTCCTAAAATCTTACTCATTGGATTCTCCTTTTAGCACCAGAAGATTCTGCCGCCGCAGCAGCAGTTGCACAATAGGTTATACAGCAGCATCTGATAACAGCACTGAGAATACTGTGCCATTGGGTTGTAATACTGCTGTTGCTGCTGTCGGTAGGCAGTGCGTCCTGTTCTTAAATCTGCCAGAAGCTGCTGGTATTCAATCACATCCGGCTCCATCTGAACTGCCATTTGAGCATGTTCCATCGCAGTGATATTGTTTCCTAAACGAGAATTGCACAAAGCTGAATAGTAATACCATCTTGCACTTCTTTCTGTCATCTGATTCAGCACATTAAGCGCCTCAGAAACATATCCTTGACGAATATAGTTGCGCACTGCATTGAAATACATATCTTCTTTTGATTCATACTGATTTTGTCTTTGCTGGTAATAGCCTGCTCCAGCAAAATCACGGAAAAAATCATTAAAATCAGTATATTCTTTATACTGTGTATGTCCTTGCCGAGATGAATGCCCATAAGACTGAGACTGTGAATATGTCTGCCCAGAATATCCTCTTTTGCGCATATCCATAATCTGATCATAAGCATTCTGTACTTCTTTGAATTTTTCAGTATAGGCATCTTTGTTGGGATTGTTGATGTTGGCATCCGGATGATACTTCTTGCTGAGACTTCGATAAGCTTTTTTGATTTCATCGTCTGTTGCACTAACGCTGACACCCAGCACCTGATAAGGATCTCGCATCATTCACCCCTCCTTTTCTTTTGAATCATTTCATATCTAGTCCATACACCAGAATACAATATATTTCGTAAAATGTCACGATAATCAAAAATCGGCAGTTTTTCAAAAGCTGAAGTGCACTCTGCCATCATCATTTCAAGAATCATTTGTATCTTATCTTCAAATCCTTCCTGATTCAGTTGATGTTTAAACAGATTAAAGCTGCCGCTTTTTTCATCTTTTTCTATGTCTTCATAAGCATCAATCAAATAGATAAATTTTCCAAGGTAAAACCCTATATCAAACAATGTATCATGCCATTCATCTTTGCGATAGGCAAAGATTTCTCCCATGACAACTCCAAAAGCATTGGCAACCAGATCAATATTGGTTTCATTGTTTTTTTCAAACTCACTGATGATTTTCAGCTGATGCTCAATCACACTGCATTTATCAGAATATTCTTTTTTCAGATTCACCATACATGACTGAAGCAAAAGCTCTTCCGAATGCTTTAAAAGTGAATGATCATCCAGCCAGTCATCCTGACACTTATAGTAAGCCAGAATCACATTCATATCTGCACAGTAATCCAAAAAAGGATTGATGTATTTCATCTGTTTTGAAAACGGATGAATGATGCATCGACTCTGTTCTTTCTGTGTTTCAATTTCATACAGGCCAGTTAGAAGCATAGCTAAAAAATTCAAATCATAGTTCAATGTGATTTGTCCGCGCAGTCCATGACGCTGTTTCAAAGAACGGCATAGTCCACAGTAAAACCCCCGATATTCATCGAATTCTCTGAATTTTAATTCCTGTTTGTTGGCGACAATGTACCCAAACATAGTTAGCTCTTTCTATCAAAGTGTGTATGACAGGATGGACAGGTGATTTCAATCTTCCCTCTGCCTTTTGGAACACGTACAATCTGCGCACACTGCGGACAGATAAAATATCTGCTGTTTTTGTCTTTCGTTCCTTTTGAGATTGCACTGAACTGATGGCGAATCTTTTTTGTTTTTGCCAGAAACCATTGATTTTCATTGTTTCTTTGATAAATTTTTCTTGAAAACATGCGATAAATTGAAAATCCCCATGCCACATATGCCAATAGAGTCAAAACAGAATTGTTGACAAAAATATTCAAAATCAATAGAATCAAGGCAGTCCAGACCAGGGTGCTGTTCAAATGATCATTTCCATATCTGCCGCTCATCCATCTTGCGAATTTTTCTCTCATTGAAATCCCTCTTTTCGTTTTACGAGATAGATTGTATCACAAAAGCAGGAGCTGAATCAAAAGTCACTTCAATGATTTTGTAAAAACAGATTGACTTTTTGATTGTTCCAGTCCATATTAATCTTAACAGAGTAGAATCATGTGCGTTAAGTGCTGGATGAACGGGGAGTTGTCATCTGGACGAAAAGGAATTCTTGCGGTACATGATTCGCATCCCACTGGAATTGAAAAAGCCCTCTTTTTCATTTTTTAGTGGAAAGGAGGTTTTTTATGTTTACTTCATCTTATTGGAAAAAAGCCTGCAACCAAGTCAAAAATATCCGTATTCTTTCTTTATGCGCTGTTTTTGCTGCACTGCAAGTTCTCTCTTCCAGTATCTTTGTTCAGGTTTCTGAAAATCTCAGAATCTACTTCAGCTTCCTGTTCACGGCATTGTTTAGTTGTCTTGGAGGTCCAATCATGGCACTGATGACCGGTTTTGCATCGGACATCATTTCCTTTATTCTGTTTCCCAGCGGTGCTTTCTTTTTTGGCTATACTCTTTCTGCTATGCTGGGAGCACTGCTTTTCGCTCTTTTTCTCTGGGATACAAAAATTACTGTTTTCAAAATCATTTGTTCAAGAGTTCTGATTACAGGTTTTGTCAATATCTTCTTAGGCAGTGTCTGGACAACTATGATGTTTTCAAAAGGGTTTCTTTTCTATGTAACAAAAAGCGCGATTAAAAATCTCGCGCTTCTCCCATTTGAAATTCTGCTGCTTGTGCTTGTGTTTCAGATGATTCTACCATTTTTATATCGCAAGCATTTGACAAAATCAGCAAAAATGACGCTTATTTAATGCCTCCAACCTGAATGGAATCATCATAGCGAGTGATAATCTCACAATACTCTTCATATGTATTCTGCATTTCAGGAAGCTGATCAAATGTCTTCAGCTTAAGGTTTCCATAATTTGATGAATAGCTCGTATAAATCAGATCGCCTTTGGCATCCTGAAGCTTGACTTCCTTGCCGGCCTTGGTGATCTTTTTTTCAATTTCTACAGCTCCCATCATTCCAATCAAACGAGGCGTTCCATCCTGCGCTGAAATCAGATTCCCAAGTGAATAATACACCAACGTGTCATCAATCCACTGCACTGGCTGAATCACATGCGGATGATGACCAATCACTAAATCCACATCCAAGTCCGCTAAAAGCTGTGCCAAATGCTCCTGTGTTTCAGTTGGCGTGTGGGTATATTCTGTTCCCCAATGCATTGAAACAATCAGCACATCTACCTGATTTCTTGCAGCTGCAATATCTTTTTTCAGCATTTCTTCTGTATAGACATTGCATAAATATTCTTTCCCCTGTGGAACTGGAATGCCATTGGTTCCATAGGTATAGCTTAAAAGCGTATAGCTGATGCCATTGACTTCTCTGACATCAACAGTATTCCTTTCTTCAAAAGAGGCATACGAGCCTGCAGTTAAAGCATTCTGCTGTGCCCAGTATTCATGAGAAGCAGCTAATGCTTTCTGTCCTCTGTCCATTGTATGATTGTTGGCCAAGGACACTAGATTGAACCCTAAATCCATCATGGTATCACCAAATTCCTGTGGTGAATTGAACTGCGGATAAGTTGACAACCCTAGTTCTGTTCCGCCTAGAATTGTTTCTTGATTATAAAAAGCCAGATCATAGTCTGCAACAATCTCTTTCAGCACTTCTACCATACCGCTGAAATCATAAACGCCATTTTCTTCTGCCTGTTTATAAACTGCTCCATGCAAAAGCGCATCTCCTACCATAAATACATCTGCCGTTTCTACAATTTCAAATTCTCTAGATTTGAAATCATATGGCTGAAGCACAGCCGATTTACTTTCTCTTTCTTTTACCACACATCCTGACAGTAAAAACACACAAAACCACATTAAGTACTTTTTCATTCTGCTCTCCTAATCAAAGAAACAATAACCTAAATACACATAAAACAGGTAAATCACAAAACCTGAAATCCCAATCAGTTCAAAAAAACTTTTCAGCGATGGAATTACAAATACCCCTAAATCCCAAAAAATAAAGAAAATCAGAAAAAAACTAATGAAAATTTTCTTCAGCCATGATTCATTTCGTCTTCTTTTGTGACGATTGAGGGAAATCCCAAAGGCAAACATGCACACTGCAGCAGTAACAGTGATGACTGTTGTTTCAAAATTTCCGGATAGAAATGTCCTCTCCAGTCTTACTAGAAGTCCAGAGACAATCATGATTACAAAAGGGAAACCATAGCGATACCAAAAATTCGTCATACGCTTCACCTCACTTCTGTGTATCATCTTATCATACTTTTACAGTCAAGAACACCTCGCAAAAAAAGAAAAATTCTGTCAAAGCGACAGAATTTGTTTTACTGAATCTTAGAAAAGAATGTCAGCAAATAGACACCAGAGATGCCTACTAGAAGATAAACAATCATTACTAGAAATGGAATGCTTCCGAACAGGAATTCAACTAGATTAAAATTGGCAATTCCAATCAAACCCCAGTTGATGCACCCAATGACTCCAATCAAAAGCGCAGCCATATCAATCATTTTCATTTTTTTCAACTCCTTTATTTCTAACATGCCCATTCTTTGTTTTCTTATTCACATCATTTGTTTTTGCGTTATAATATGTCGTATAGAAAAGAGGGATCTCTCATGTCTTTTGTCAGAAAAACCGCAAATCTTGTACCTATTGTCGACACTGTGTTTTCCATTGTGAAACTGGCACAGAAAGACAAACAGGAAAATGGTCCTGAACAGGTTGTCGATGCAACTATTGGATCACTTTATGATGAAAATGGAACACTTGTCGCATATCAGAGTTTTTTTGATCATTACAACCAGATTGACAACAAAGCCAAAGCCAAATACGCTTCCAGCTTTACAGGGAATGATTCTTTCAGAAACCAGGTTGTTCGATGGGTATTTCATGACCATGCCCCATCTCTTTGTAAAAAAGTCATTGCCACCCCTGGAGGATCAGGTGCAGTTTCAACCACATTCAATACGATACTGGACCAGAACGAAACCGTGATTCTGCCTGAAATTGCCTGGGGATCCTATAAGCTCATGGCTCAGCAGAATTGTCTGAACACTGCAGTCTATTCTATGTTTGAAGAAGATCATTTCAATCTTTCTTCCTTCAAGGAAGTCTGTATCCAAGTGCTCAATGCACAGAAAAAGCTTCTGGTTGTCATCAATGATCCTTGTCATAATCCTACTGGCTACACCATGACACATGAAGAGTGGAAAGAAGTCATTGACTTTCTCAATGAATGCTCAAAAACAGGACCCGTCATTCTGCTCAACGACATTGCCTATATGGATTACAGCTACAATTTGAACGAAGTACGCAGTTATTTTGACTGTTTTGAAGCGCTTAATGAAAACGTCCTTCTGATTGTCGCGTTCTCCATTTCAAAAACATGCACATCTTATGGTCTTAGATGCGGATCAGCCATCTTGTGTGGCAAAGATCCAGAAAAAGTCCGTGAAGTCGAAATTGTCTTTGAAAAAGCTGCACGCGCCACTTGGAGCAATATCCCAAATGCAGCCATGGACAATTTCACTTGGGTCACAACTGAAAATCTGGACAATTTCCTTGCCGAAAAACAGCCCTATATTGACCTCATGAAACAGCGCTCTGACATTTTCCTCAAAGAGGCAAAAGAACACAATCTTTCAGTTTATCCATACAAAGAAGGATTCTTTATCACCTTGCAGATAGAAAACGAATTGAAGCAAAAGTACCATGAAGCTCTTATGAAAGAGCACATCTACACTGTTCAGGTCAATCAGGGAATTCGTGTTGCCATTTGTTCACTTCCAGTTGACAAGTGCTATGGACTGGCAAAAAAGATGAAAGACATCTTGAATCGGCTTAAAGCTGCTCACTGAATGCACTCATGCTGTTACTGCAACAGCATGAGTTTTTTCTTTGCCCACAATTCCAGAATCTCAACAGCATTCAATGCAGCCCCTTTGCGAAGCTGATCTCCACAGCTCCACATCAAGACAATTCTTTTGTCATTCAGATCATGCCTTAGCCGGCACACCAGCACATCATCTTGGTTGGATGAATGAAGTGGAGTGACAATATCATCAACATAGCGAATCCCTGGATTCTGTTCAAATGCTCTTTTTACAATGTCGATCGATACTTCCTTTTCGCACTCTATCGTCATGGCCAGAGAATGACTGCGTTCGACTGGAACACGAACACACGTGCAGCTAACCTGAAGTTTAGGATGATGCAGTATTTTTCTAGATTCATTCTGAAATTTCATTTCTTCGGAAGTAAATCCATTTTCATTGATTTCTCCAATGCATGGAATGACATTGTAAGCAATCGGATGAGAAAAGACCTCAAGTTGTTTTTCTTTCTCACCTGAGCAATGAATCTGATTTCTTAATTCTTCCATTCCTTTAAGACCAGCACCAGATACTGCCTGATAAGAAGACATCGTAATCTTTTTTACAGGAAAATGGCGATGAATCACACTGGCAGCTAAAAGTCCAATGATGGTTACACAATTCGGATTGGAAATAA
>JAFQKG010000155.1 GCA_017397025.1 Erysipelotrichaceae bacterium
AACATTAAAAAATGCAATTCAGCTTGCAAAGGCAGCGATATTGTATCCCGATGAGCCATTGGTCACTTTGATTTCTGGTCAAAGAGGTGTTGGAAAAAGCTACTTTGCATCATTGATGGCTGAATATGCAAAATCACAAAAAATCATTCATGAGAATGCTCCTTATGTGAAATTTAACTGCAGTTATTATGAGAATCAAGATGAGTTGATTTTACATCTTTTTGGAGATAGTCAAAATGATTTTGAGAGTGCTTTATATCGAGCTAAGGATGGAGTTTTGTTTGTTGACCACATTGAATGCTTAAGCGCAAAGGCAAAAAATCGTTTGTTTAGCTTGATTGAAAATAAACACATGATGAAATGTCCAATTATCATCTGTGCAATCAATGCAGATAATACGCAGATTCGTGATGAATCACTGATGTCAAGATTCCCTGTGACGATTCATCTTCCGTCTTTTGAGCAAAGAAGTTTAGGTGAAAGACTTCAGTTAGTGCATAAATTCTTTGCGGATGAAGCGATGAAAATGAAAAAGGAAATCAAAATCAATTCTGAGCTGCTAAGATGTTTTTTGTTATATTACTGTGAAGGGAATATAAAACAGCTAAAGTCAGACATTCGTATTGGATGTGCCAATGCCTATGTTCGTATCATTCAAAATCAGGATGACATCATTTATGTTTATATGTATGACTGTCCAAACTATGTGCGTAAAGGCTTTTTGTTTTACAAAGATCATCGAGATGAAATTGAATCGCTGATTCCTCACAATTATGCATATACGTTTGGTAAAGGCGAAGTGAAGACAAGCGAAGGCTATCAAGATCCTCAAGAAAACACACTGTATGATACCATTGAAAAAAAGGCAAGACAGCTTCGTGAGAGAGGTGTTGAAGAAGAAGATATTTCTACCGTCATTAGTGCTGATGTTGAAGTGGAAATCAGTCGCTATACAAAGCGTTTTGACAGCAGTGATGTCAATCGTGATTCTCTGGCTAAGATTGTCAGCAAGCCAATTATTGAAGCGGTAGATATATTGATTCGTACAGCTTCAGAGCGTCTAAATCGTGTATACTCTTCATCCACATTTTCTGGATTGTGCCTATATGTGTCTAATTTAACTCAAAGAAGCGGCAGACCTCAGCAGTTATCCAGCGAAAAAATTATGGAAATCATCAATGATCATAAAGATGAATATACGCTGTGCTTACAGTTTTCAGAGTGGATAGAAAAAGAATACAACGGAATTGAAGTGCGTATTGATGATGTCATTATGATGACCATGTTTTTATGTCAAAGAAATGTCACTTCTAATAAGAGAAAACCAGTGCTGTTGATTGCGATGCATGGACGTGTGGCAAGCTCGATTGCCAATGTAATTAATGCATTTGTTAAGACAAACAAAGCTTATTCCTATGATCTATTATTGGATAAAGATATGAATGAAGCATATGAAGAATTAAAACAGACTTGTCGCCAGATTGATCAGGGAGCTGGAATACTTCTAATGTATGATATGGGTTCGATTAAGAAAATGATTGAATCTATTGCGATTGAAACAGGCATACATATCAAACTTGTAGAGCTGCCATCGACTTTGATTGCGCTTGATGCAATGTTTCGTTTAACAGAAACTGAAGATGTCAGTGAAGCTTATTATAATATTGTCAACAACAAGTATAGTTTGATTGGTTCAATACAGGATACGTATGACCGCAATGCGAAGTCTACCAGCAAGGTGATTGTTACTTTATGTATGACTGGCAAAGGCGGAGCTCTTCAAATGCAACAGTATCTTGAAAACAATGTGGTCTTTGATTCCAATACAACGATTATTCCATTAGCAGTCAGTGATAAGGATATCCTTTTTGAAAGCATTAATCAGATCATGGAAAAGTCTACGATTCAATGTCTTGTAGGAACCTATGATCCTAAACTGCATGGAATTCCATTTATTTCAGTTGCATCTTTGTTTGAAACTCCTGTTGAAAAGCTTCCAATGCTTTTGACACTTCAAAGGGATGAAAGTGTCAGTGACATTGACTACAATCAGATTTATGAATATTTTAGTGAACAGCTGATCAATGTCGATATTAAAAAATTGAAACGTCATTTGCGTCCTGCAGTCATCAAAATCAAGCATCTTGTTAATGATACTACTCCTGAACTTGAAGTTGGCTTGTTTGTGCATATTGCTTGCTCCATTGGAAGAATGATCAATCATGAACCAATGCCGATTCATGTGAAAAAAGATCAAATTTTAAATAAAAACAAGACGCTTTACAATGATTTGAAAGATATTCTTGCACCAATGGAAAAGGCCATGAAAATCAAATTTTCAGATGATGAATTGGCTATCATTATAGAAATTATAAAATAACACAAAAAATTAAAGTGTATAACTATTTATACACAAAAAAGCAGATAAAAAGACCTGCTTACCTGTGAAAAGCATGTCTTTTTCTATGCGAAATAGAAAGGTTTAAAGCATACCGAGTATTGTGTATAAAGTGTATATGTTTTTTGTTACATTTGTATAATTGGCTTAAAATGAGAAATTTGGAGGGTATTGATTCTTGAAGAAAGTCAGATTAAATTGTTATTGTCAAACAATTCAAGAAATTGTCTATCAGGAAAGGAGGAAGATGTGTGGATTTGGAAATGATTTCGATGCAGATCATTGCTGGAGCGGGGGATGCAAAGGGATTGATTTTTGATGC
>JAFQKG010000156.1 GCA_017397025.1 Erysipelotrichaceae bacterium
TTGACTTCTTAAAAATATGCTAGCTATACTTAAGATGAAATCTTTACTCTAGAAAGGATTGATTGTGAATCAAAAAGATAGTGTTTTAAAACATTTTTTCAGAGTGAATGAACGATTTGCGGATTTGATCAACGGGACTCTTTATCAGGGAAAACAGATTGTCAATTTCAGCGAACTTGAAGAAGTAGACACAGAACTGATCGAAAAGACAAAGGACAAAAACACTGCAAATCGAAGAAGAGATTTGATCAAACAATGCAGAAAAGATGAAACAATCTATGTGCTTTATGGCACTGAATTCCAAAGCACAGTGGACCAGATGATGCCAGTAAGAATCATGGAATATGATGCATTGACGTATTTAAAGATGCATGAAATGCACAAAAAAATTCATCCTGTAGTTACAGTATGTCTGTATACAGGAGAGAAAGCTTGGGACAAGCCAGTAAGCTTGCATGAGATGATGGAGATACCAGAAGAAATGAAAGGAATCGTACAGGATTACAGAATCAACGTCATTGACGCAAAAGAACAGGAACCATTGGTGTATCGTAATGAAAGTGTAAAAGAATTCTTCGAACTGGTTCATGATGTCCATCAATTAAACAGAAAAGAGCTGGAGGCAAAACTTGAAGAAAGAAAGCTGACAAGTCCAGAGGCAGTGGAATGTGCAGCGATTGTAACAGACTGCAGAGAATTGAATAAGTTGATTGTAAGTGACAAGGAGGGAAACAGAATGTGCCAGAATTTCAAGAACATCATCAAGGAAATCAAAGATGAAGGACATGCCGAAGGGATGGTTGAAGTCATCAGACGAATGAACAATTTAGGCATATCAATTGAATTGATTGCATTATCAGTAGCTATGAATATGACCGAAGTACAGAGTATTTTGGAGGAACTCTAAGCTGTAACAGATTATCATAAACCACAGGATAGTCACTCATTATGAAATAAGTAGTTTAATATTGTACATTTTCACTTCATGATTGCAACAAAAAAAGCAACCTCTTAAGAGAGATTGCTTTTTTGTTGCTAATTATGAATTACAGACCAGCTTCAGACAGAGCCTTCAGGAAGTCGATTTCATCAGCTGTAGGAACCATGCGGCTACGCAGAGATCCACCACGCTTTTCAGCGATAGCACGATAAGTTACAGCATCAGCAGCAGTTGCAGCGATTGACTTAGTAACCATAACATACTTAGTACCAGCAACTGGAGCAGCGTTACCAACGTTAACGTGTTCGATTTCCAGACCAGCATCGATCAATGCCAAAGCATCAGATGGATGTTTGCAGATAACGAACATAGTTTCTTTTGGATTAGCCTGTGCATAAGCAATTGTTTCAGCGATAGAGTAAACCAATACTTTTGATCCTCTAGCAGCCATAGGCAGAGCCATTTTCTGAATTGGGTCAGCAGCTACCTGGTCGTTGCAAACGATAATAGCCTGAGCGCCAATGTGATTCTTCCAAGTAACAGCTACCTGACCGTGAATCAAACGGTTGTCGATACGTAAATGCTTAATCATGATTAGTTACCTCCAAGTAATTTATTGTAGTTAAGAATTCCATCCTGTCCAACGCTTACTAGATTGTCAGAATCGATATCATCAAGTCCAAGACCGCACAGACGCATACCGAGCAATTCCATCAGCATAGACAGATTCATACCAGTAAGAACTTTTACCTTGTCAGACACTTTATAAGCAACACGGTTGCAAGGAGTACCGCCGACCAGGTCGCACAGAACAAAGACACCGTCTCCAGTATCAACACTGTTGATAGCTTCAGTAAGCTTAACATCAAAGTCTTCTGGACCTTCTGCTGGATACAAAGAAACCGAGGTTACATTCTGTAACCCGGTTTCATCGAAAAACATTCCAGCGGAGTTAAGCATACCTTTAGACATGTCGCCATGACTAATGATAACTACTCCAACCATTATTACATTACTCCAGCAGCACCGCAGATGAACAGCAGAACAGTCAGAATCAGGATAACCTTAAGAGGTGTAACCTTCTTAGCTTTAATCAGCCAGTAGCAGAAGAATGTAACGAGAATTGGAATCAGGTAAGGCAGCAATGCATCCAAACCTTTCTGGATGTTACCAGCAGTAGTGTTGATAACATTACCAGCTTCGTCCTTCAGTTCAGAAGCCAGGAAAGAATCCTTAATCTTCAGACCAGCCAGGATTGAAGGAACAAATCCACCAACTACAGTGATACCCAGAACAGATGCAGCAACCTGCAGAGTGTCCAGAGTAGACATACCGTTTACGTCAGCGATTACGTTAACACCAGCTTTGTAACCATAGTTGAACAGTGGGTAACGAACAACGAACAGAACCAGCAGAGGCAGAGTCAGCATCAGAACTGACAGAGGATTGCCTTCAGCAGCCATAGAAGCAGCGATGATAGAGAATGTAGGAGTTACCAATACACCCTGAATTGTATCACCGATACCAGCCAGAGGACCCATCAGGGCAACCTTCAGGCTGTCATGAATTTCAGGCTGATAAGCTTCTTCAAGAGCTACACCAGCACCGATGATCAGTGCAGAAGCACCTGGATGAGTGTTATAGAACTGCATGTGACGTTCAAGCTGACGGCACTGTTCATCAACATCATCGTAAAGTTCTTTAATTACAGGAACCATTGCATATGCATAACCAGCAGCCTGCATACGTTCATAGTTCCAGCACCACTGCAGCGCCCAGTTGTGACGATGTGCAGCAGAGCTCAGAGCCTTCTTGCTCAATTTTGCATTAGTTCTTGCCATTATTCAGCACCTCCATTTGTTGTACCAACGTACAGCATACCAGCTGCAGCACCAACCAGTGCCAGACCCAGTGTACCAACGCCCATGTAAGCATACATTACATAACCGATGATCATGAATGGCCAGTACTTCTTGATGTCCATGTAAGAGAGCAGCAGAGCGAAACCTACAGCTGGCAGACCCTTACCTACAACAGCCAGACCATTTGAAACCCACTGAATGCTTGTAGCGAAGCTAGTGATAGCAGCTACCTGGTCAACCAGCAAGCAACCGATGAATGTAGGAACCAGACGAGACAGGATCCAAGGAAGAGTACCTGCAACTGTCCAAACTTCCATCATCTTAATGTCGTTCTTTGCCAGAGCGCCATCAGCCAGATGCTGGAATACAGTAGTAGAAGCACGACCGAGGATATCCATCTGAGTCATCAGCAGAGACAGAGCGATAGCAACTGTTAAACCAACGTCAAACGAACCTGTAGCCTTAGCAACTACAACACCGAACATAGAGCCAGTTACATAGTCTGGAGTAGTAGCTCCACCATATGTGTAGTAACCAACGCTAAGCAGCAAGCACTGTGCACCAATCTGGAAACCTAAAGCAACGTCTCCAACGCAGAGCCCAGCAATAACCCCTGATAACAGGGCAGTACGTACACCTAAACCAGTTAAGTTCAAGACCATTGCAACACCTGACCACAAACCTAACAGCAAGGCAACCATAAATGTGTTCATAATAGAACCTCCTTCTTTATGTACCTAATTATATCTAGATGTATTTTGTTTGTAAAGGCTTTCACACATTTTTCACACATTTTTTTTTCATTTCTTTGACTTTTCACCTTTCTATCACATTTCATTGAGAAAACGGTTACATCAGTAAGATATTGTTTACTAACCGCTTTCATTTTTGTATAATACTACTAATTAGATAAGGGAGAACGATTTTATGCAACTTAAAATATATGGGAAATGTACTATTGTCCTGTTTGTGCTGATTCTTTCTGTTATCGGTGTCGGAGCACTTCTCATGTTCAATTTCGATGCTGTTGCAGACTACAAATTTCTTGCACTGGGAGGGTTTGTCCTCTATGCCGCAGCCTGCTTCTTTGGCTATAAAACATATGAAAAAAATGTCGATAAACGTTTAATTCAAAAAATGGTTCTGAAAGGTGATATCGCTCTGGCGAACATCAAAAAAGCTGCTCCATTTAGAGTTATCCGTGATACCAGCGGCAAAAACTATGTTTTGTGGGAAATTGACATTGAATTTTTTGACAAAGAATTCAATGCATATGAAATGACAATCATTGAAAAATTCAATGCAATGCATCCTGCAATTCCTAATGGTACAGTTTATGTTACGCACAATCCAGAAAAGCCAGAACAGAAATTTATCATTCAGAATATTATGATTTCACACGTCCCATCACTGGCTCCAATTGTGCAATCTTATGAAAGCAACAAAAAAATCCCAATCAAATATTTGAATGTTTACTACAAAGACGGATTAATTGTTGAAACTTATAAAGAAAGCATCAAAAACCAGAAAAAAGCTGAAAAAGAAAAGAAGAAAATTGACCGCCAGTAACACAATCAAGGTGTCTTTCATAAAGACACCTTTTATTTATAAAAACCTCCATCTCATAAGAGATTGGAGGTTTTTTCGAATTTAAATTCTTCCTTCGTACTGTTTTCTTACAGCAGCATCATGAGCTTCATCACCTGTTAATACAGGGAGTGGATAGCCATCATTTGTCAGATTTTCAACAATCTTCAGTGCCATTGAATGTGCAATGACATTGTTTGCAATAGAAGAAACAGCAGTTACCTTTTCAATGCTTCCTGTTTCAAGCAAAGCATCTCCATGAGGCCCGCAGTTGTCAATGACAACATCACCATATTCATACAATTTCTTTCCGCTTGGATGTCTTGAGGCTTCTGCCAGTGTATGAGTCATGGATGTAATAATGATGACTTTATGTCCTCTTTCTTTTGCCAGTGCAGCAACATCAATAACGATGCCATTGATGCCTGAATTTGAAATGACAACAAACACGTCATTTTCATTCAGATCATACAGATTGAACAGTTTTTCAGCCATTCCTGGTCTTCTTTCAAAGATGTTCACTTTATCTGTGAATTCTTCAACAGAAACACCACCGTAATAAACGAAATCTGTCATCTCCATAATGTGAATTGGAACAAGGCATCCTGGACGATCTGTAATATCAATACCCAAACCTACAGAATGACCTGATCCATAAATATGAATCACACCACCCTTTTTAATCGCTTCAGACATGATTTTTGCAGTTTCATCAATGTTTCCAGCCTGAGTTTCATAGATGTTTTCAATCAGTTTTTTTACTTCATCCTTAAATACTTTTGCGTTAACCATTAGCGAATCCTCTTTCCACCATACTTCTGTACAGAATCATTGTTATGCTTGTCAGATCCATTCAGGTTAGCTGACAAGAGAACTGGAGCCTGTCCTTCTTTTTCCATGAAATAGTTGTACAGTTCTGCAGTAATCTGCTGTGCAACAACAGAACCAATGGTTGTTCCCCACTGACCATATTTTGCACCATTAATTTCAATAGCCAGATCTGGATCTTCAGCACCAAAATCCAAATATTCATCAGCGTATTCCAAAAGTGTTCCGCCCGATTTCTGATAAGTTGCCATGTTTGTCACAACAACAACCTTCTGTCCATTTGCCTTTACCTTTTTTGCCAGTTCTAGAACAAATGGTTCATTTCCGTTCATAGAAATCAGACAATACATGTCACGATCATCCAGAACATAAATGCTCAATACAGTATCCAGCACTTCTGGATGATTCAAAAACTCACCCTGCGCCAGTGATTTATCAAGAAGACCACGTAATGCTGCATCTTTAGCCTTGATTGCATGGAAAGGTGTAATACCTCCTGCTCTGAAATTGAGTTCATTAACAAACTCTTCATTCAATTTATGACCAAACAGCTGTACAACGCCACCATTCATCATGCAGTCACCAAACATCTGAGCTACTTTTGTGATTTTTTCATGCTGCATTTCATAATTTTCATCAATCTTCTGCAAAACAAGATCAACAAATTGTCTTTTTACATCTGCCACTATTCTTCCCTCATTTCTTAATGATTGAATATCTGTTCTTATCAATTAGAACCATTTTACTCTGCCATCATATTTCTTATAGATAGCATCATTGTCAAATCCATCCACATTCTGAGACTGGAATACAGGAGCCTTGACACCTTCTTCAGCACAGATTCTCAGAGCTTCAGATACAACTGTGTTCAAAAGGAACATACTAATAATAGATGATCCAGGACCTGTCTTAACACCATCAATGTTCAGCAAAGCATCGCCTGTTGGAACACATGTATCCAAAATGCAGTCAGCGCATTCATACAGCTTCTTCCCGCTTGGATGACGTGATGTAGTCGCCTGAGACTGTGCCAAGTTAGTAACAGCGATACAGAATACGCCTTCCTTCTGGCAGCGCATAGCCATTTCAATTGGAGCAGCGTTACGTCCTGAGTTAGAAATAACAATCATGATATCGCCCTTTTCAATCTTGTAGCTATCATAGATGATATCAGCCAGACCAGGAAGTTTTTCCAGTGCAGAACTTCTCTGTGCACCATTGGAAGTCAGTGTATCTGGATCCAGAAGTGCATTGACATTTCCCAGACCTCCAGCACGGCCAAACAGTTCAATACCGATCATATGAGAATGACCTGTACCAAAAGTATGAATCAGTTTGTCATCCTTGATGTTGTCTGCAAACTTGCGAGCCAATTCTCTGATTGTTTCTTTGTTCGCTTCAAAAGCAGTTTCCATCAGTTTCGTTAAATTGTTTACATATTCAAATTCGTACATTTTTGTTTTCCTCCCTATTATGTTAGATCATGTTGGTCTTGTTCCTGCAATCATTCATTTCCTGCGTCTTATCTTTTCTTTAGTGCACATTCTTTTGAATCATTGTTTCGTCGAAATAAATCATTTATTTTTACGTGTCCTAGACCTCCTTTAATTTAAGTATACTTTCTTTCACTTTTAAGTCAATCCAATTTCCAAAAAGTTGTATATTTCAACTCCCAAAAAGAAAAGTCTGGATTTTCATCCAAACTTCACTTCATCTATTTGAGTTAAGACAGATGTCAAAATGCAGATTCTTTGTGCATAAAGTTCCAGGCTGATCTGCTCATCCAAGGCATGAATTCCTTTTCCAACTGCACCCATTCCATCTACAATCGGAAGGCCTAAATGAGAAATACGATTGCCATCAGATGCTCCGCCGACAAACTGATGACCAATAGAAAGACCAAATGTTTCAGCACTTTCTTTGACCATCTCAAACAGCATCATGTTGCCTTCACTTTCTTCTAAAGGATTGCTTCCATCACTGAATCTGATTTCTCTTGTCGTATTGGCATCAAACAAAGGAATTGCTTCAATTGCAGCTTTGATACGCAGCTTTTCTTCTAACGTCTTATAGCGTAAATCAATCTCTACTTCCGCATAATCTGGCACAACGTTGGAAACAGTTCCACCTGTAATCTTTCCCACATTGACAGTTGTCCCCTGATCATTGTCGTTGAGTTTCTGCAAAGCAATTGTCTGATGAGCCATTTCTAAAATTGCATTAACACCTTCTTCTGGATGATTTCCTGCATGAGATGCCTTTCCATGAATCACCATTGTACAGGCCATAGCCCCTTTTCTTCCCGTTTTAACATCTCCATTTTCTACACCAGGTTCAAGAATCAAAGCACAGAGAGCTTCTTTAGCCTTGGCTTGAAGAATCTCTTTAGAATCACGGCTGCCGATTTCTTCATCGCCATTGTACATCAAATGAACTGGATGGCTTGTTGCCAGACCCAAATCCTGAAGTGCTTTGCACGCCCAGATTCCCTGTACCAGCCCTGCTTTCATATCTAAAACACCTGGTCCTTTTAAAACATGTTCTTCTAGTACAATTGGCAGTTTTCCTGCTGGATGAACTGTGTCATAATGCCCCATCAGTACAATTGGTTTTTTCCCTTCAGATACTTTTGTATATAAAACATGTCTTCCTGAAGCAGTCTCAATCACCTCTGGGCTTTTACCTAGACGTTCTTCAATCAAATGAAACAGTTCTTCTCTTACATCTTTAAGGCCATCAATGTCTGAACTAGGTGCTTCCTTTTTAACTAAGCGGAGGACATCATTCAAGATTTCTGCTCGATGTGTTTGAATGTATTGTTCAATTCTTTTTTCCATGCTCTATCCTCTTAAAATTTCTTCCTTCAGTTTCAAATAACGCATAGAAACATCACATGTCCCCTGAACTTCCTGATAATTAGTCCCAAACGATTTGCGAGTTACTTTTACAATAGGTACACCTTGTACTCTTTTGAACACCGCAACACGCATTTGGCGAAGTACCCATTCAAGATCTTCAATAAATCTCTTTCCTTCATCCAGATGATAATATTTCAGCCATCTGCCCATCGATGAATTCATCAAAGCTCCTGAAAGATAATCCTCCATGATCTGTTCAACTTCAACATTTCGATTTGTCAGCTGATCAATCAGCCAGTCATGATAGAACCATTTCATAGGGTCATACTGTGCTTCTCTCAACTCTGCAGAAGGTGCCATTTCCCACGTCATTGAATCTTCATTCACAACAGGAAGCAAACGCTCAGGTATCACTTCTTTGCCAAAATAATCGTTAATTTCATGAGATAGTTCAAACAGCTGTACTTTTGTCAAATCGCCAATCGGTCCTATCGCCCCAATACTGTCGCCATACATCGTTGCATAACCCAATGCAACCTCAATTTTGTTGCCATTGTTCATGATAACACCATTTTCAATCTGTGCAAATGTACTTAAAAGATGCCCCCTAATGCGAGCCTGGATATTTTCATGAACCAGCGTTGCCATATTTTCTTCTTTATATCCGTAGATTTCAGCCGTTTTGACAGTTGCATCCACAACTTCGCTGATATAGCCGTTTCTTAATTCTATCTCTAATGCTTCTGCCAGTTTTGAAGCATTGTCTTTGGTGTTTTCGCTGTTGTATTTTGTAGCCAGATTATAGGCGCAGATGCGCTTTGACCCTACGGCCATGGACAATAGCGCTGCTGTCACACTGGAATCCAGTCCACCTGAAAGACCTATAATCCATTTTGGACCATAAGGCAGTGTCTGACGATCAAATTCACGAATAGCTGTGACCAGACCATTCATTAATTTGTGTTTAATTTTATGATCAAAGCACTTGCCAATCAGTGCGCTCTCTTGCACAAATCCATCACTCAAGCGGTGCGTACAGATTCCATTTTCATAGACTGCACTTCCACCATCAAACAGCACAACATTTTTACCAGTGTTTTGCACACCTGCACATTGAACATGAATGACCTTCTTCAAAGAAAGATCTTTCATTTTTGCATCATAAGCACCTTCATCTTCCAGCGACCATGCAGAAGCATCCACATGAATGACAAGATCATATTCTTTCGCATCATCGAATTCTTCAGAACCAATCACAAATTGAATTCGATTTCCATTGAGCATCAGTCCTTCAGACGAAGCTTCCCCCGCTGTAAACCAGCGATGTTCACTAGAAATGCCATCATCACAAAGTCGCTTTTTGCACTCTACATGAATGATTTGTTTATCCAGCGCACAAAGAACTGCATTGTATAGTTTTCCTTCTCGTTCAATCACATTACCCCATACGACAGCAATTCCTTCACTAAGTGCAGCGATTTGTTCATTGTACATTTCCAAATCACGCAAAAACTCACTCTTGTACCATTTATCTCCAACACAGCTTCCACTTACACAAAGCTCAGGAAACACAATCAATTCTGCCTGCTCAATTTTCGCTTGTGCAATCAGTTCTGACATCTGCTTAAAATTTTCATTCAGATGACCCGCTTCCACTGCAAGCTGTGCTATGAATGTCTTTAAACTCATACTATCCTCCTCAAGCAGTTATCTTTCAGTATGTTCTGCTTCTTTCAGCATTTTGATTTTCAATTCATGAAGTTTCTTGGTCAAATCAACATAATGGCGATGTGGATAATTGAAGCGTTTTTCCTCTTCCATTACATAGCTCTGCTGAACTTTTGAATATTCTACAATCTCATTCAATGTTGGTACATTGTATACCAGTTCTCCTTTTCTGAAGATTGGCACAAGCAGTTCTTCTATCAATTCATCTTCTACGCGATATGTTTTCCACGACTTGTTTGGATCAACAACTTCTGACACACCTGAAAGAAGCACTTCATCATGCAATGCTACTACATCATACTTGGACAGATGATTTTCATCATACACTCTAAAGAGTTTCTTTCTGCCTGGATTGATGATTTTTTCAACATTTTCAGAGATTTTAATTCGCGGCTCAAACTCACCAGTCTCTCTGTTTTCAACAGCTGCCAATTTGTAAACACCGCCAAAAACAGGTTCGGATTTAGAAGTAATTAAACGCTCACCTACACCAAAGGAATCAATTTTAGCCCCCTGAATGTTCAATGCCTGAATCAGATTTTCATCAATGCTGTTGGAAACAACGATTGCACAGTCCTCCATCCCAGCAGCATCCAGTGCTTTTCTCACTTTCTTAGAAAGATAGGCCAAATCCCCACTGTCCAAACGTACTCCTTTAAGGCGATAGCCCTGAGGCTCAATGATTTCCTTAGCTACACGAATCGCTGCAGGAAGTCCACTTTCAAGCACATTGAATGTATCCAATAGGAAAGTAGAATTGTTTGGATAAATTGTCGCATAGGCCTTAAAGGCTTCATAATCAGAATCAAAAAACTGAATCCATGAATGAGCCATTGTTCCAGTTGCAGAAAAACCATAAAGCTCATCTGCTATCGCTGTCGCCGTCATTTTTGCCCCGCCAATCGCTGCGGCACGTGCTCCTAAAATGGCAGCATCATACCCATGTGCTCTGCGCGCACCAAATTCCATGACCATACGATTTCCAGCAGCTCTGACTATACGGTTTGTCTTGGTTGCAATCAATGATTGATGATTAAATGACAAAAGCAGCATCGTTTCAATCAGCTGTGCTTCACACAAAGGTGCACACACAGTAATAACAGGAGTATTTGGATAAACAGGCGTTCCTTCTTTGACCGCATCCAAATCACCAGTAAATTTGAAGTTACTTAAATATTCAAGGAATCCTTCATCAAAAATGCCTTTCCCTCTCAAATAATCAATATCTTCCTTCGAAAAATGCATGTTTTGAATATAGGAAATGATAGATTCCAATCCTGCTGCAATCACATATCCTCCGCTTTCAGGAATCTTTCTAAAGAACACATCAAAGCATACCCATTGATCTTTCAAACCAAGCTTAAAGTAGCCATTGGCCATTGTCAGCTCATAATAATCCATCAGCATTGTCAGATTTCGTTCTTTGTTGATATCCATCAAATGTTCATTCATAGTTTATCCTCCACAATCCAACTTTATTTGTTTTTATTTTAGCAACTTTCATTCTTACAGTAAAGAATTCAGAAAAACTTCATAAAAATATATAAGTTTTTCAAAAACCCTTGATGTATTCTTTATCTCCTTGTATACTATTGTCGGAAATAATCAAGAAAATGGAGAAACTTATGAAACTGATAACTGACACATCCACCCTTTTCACTCCTGAAGAAGGAAAACAACTAGGTATCACTGTTCTTCCACTCAGTGTAACAATCAATGGAAAAACATATGTTGAATATATTGATATTCAGCCCGATGAATTCGTTAAAATCGTGAGAGACGGACATGTCCCTGCATCATCACAGCCAGCTGTTGGAGAAGTGCTGGAAGTGTTCGAAAGTTCAGATGAAGAAATGATTGTTGTTTCTATGGCAGATGGGCTCAGTGGCACTTATCAAAGTGCAGTTGGTGCAAAAAACAGTGTAGAAAACAGCGATCACATTCATGTTATCAACTCAAAAACATTGTGTGGCCCTCACCGCTACATGATCAAAAAAGCAATGAAAATGAAGAATGAAGGAGCTTCTGTTCAGGAAATACTTGATGAGATGATGCATCTGAGTGAATCTCATCTGTCTTTTCTAATTCCAAGCGACTTTGATTTTCTGAGCAGAGGGGGACGTTTAACTCCAATTGCTGCAAAAATCGCCGGACTCATCAAAATTGTACCTATTATGACACAGACTTCAGATGGAAAAAGACTGGAAGCAGCAGGCGTTAAGCGCACAATGAAAAAAGCAGTGGAAGAATGCATCAGCCAGTTCAAGAAATTCGGTGTAGACAAAAATTATCTCATCACTGTTTCTCATGCAGATGTCAAAGAAAATGCTGAAAAAGTCTTACATCAAGTTCACGAAGCTTTCCCAGAGACTGAAATCGAACTAATTGATCTCTCTTGTGCATTCATTACCCAAGGCGGTCCTGGATGCATCGCAATTCAGACCATTAAGAAATAAGGACGACCTGTCCTTTTTTTTCTTCAAATCAGAAATATTCATCTTCATTTTTTTAAAACTGCAATAAATGATTCAAAGTAACAAGCTCATGATCGAAGTAACACTCCTGTAACTACAACATTTTTATAAATCATGATATATTCTGTTTGTAAAGAAAGAAGGCATCATCATGAATTTTTCAGAAAAACTGAAAGAACTTCGACAAGAAAA